>JASLIY010000035.1 GCA_030152675.1 Acinetobacter sp. | reverse complement strand
CACGGAGAATGGCTGATTTTCAATAACAAATAACTTCAAGGATTGGAGATTATAATGTCACAAAGCTCCACATTAACACGCGGACTCAACACGCGGCATATACGCTTCTTGGCCTTAGGCTCTGCCATAGGCACAGGTTTATTTTATGGATCAGCCACGGCCATCAAAATGGCGGGGCCGTCAGTATTGCTGGCGTATTTGGTGGCGGGGATTGCGGTTTATATCGTGATGCGTGCCCTCGGTGAGATGGCGGTACGCAACCCAGTTTCCGGCTCATTTAGCCATTATGCCTCACAATACATTGGACCCTTGGCCGGCTTTACCACGGGTTGGACCTATGTCCTCGAAATGATCATCGTGGCATTGGCCGATGTCACCGCCTTTAGTATCTATATGGGCTTTTGGTACCCCGATGTGGCGCGCTGGGTCTGGATCATGTCACTGATCTTTTTCTTGGGTGCGATCAACCTGATTCACGTCAAAGTCTTTGGTGAACTGGAATTCTGGCTGTCACTGGTCAAAGTGGGCGCCATCGTTGCCATGATTTTGGGTGGCTTTGGCATCATGTACTACGGCTTTCACGTTGATCAGCAAAGTTTTAGCCCCGGCATCGCCAACTTATGGGTGCATGGCGGCTTTATGCCCAATGGGATCGCTGGCTTTGTGGCTTGTTTTACCGTGGTGGTGTTTGCCTTTGGCGGCATCGAAATCATCGGCATCACGGCGGGTGAGTCGCAAGATCCTAAGACTTCAATTCCCAAAGCCATCAATGCGGTTCCAGCACGGATCTTATTGTTCTATGTATTGACCATCTTTGTATTGATGTCGATCTTTCCGTGGAATCAAATTGGCAGCAAAGGCAGTCCATTTGTACAGATTTTTGAAAATCTCGGCATTCAATCCGCTGCAACCATTCTCAACATTGTAGTGATCACTGCCGCCGTGTCTGCGATCAATAGTGACGTGTTTGGTGCGGGGCGGATGCTCTATGGCATGGCCAATCGCGGTCAGGCACCGAAAGTCTTTACCAAGCTCTCACGCAATGGCGTGCCATGGATGACTGTGGTGGTGATGGTGGCGGTACTGTTGATTGGTGTGGTACTGAACTATTACTTGCCTGAACAAATTTTCTTAATCATTGCTGCAATCGCCACCTTTGCCACGGTCTGGGTGTGGCTGATGATCTTATTGGCACAAATGGCGATGCGTCGTCAGATGGGCCCTGAACAAATCAAAGCACTGGATTTCCCGATGTTTGGCTGGCCTTATGCGCCGGGCTTGGCGATTGCCTTCATGCTGTTTGTGATGGCGATGATGGCGTATTTTCCAGATTCGCGTCCGGCCATCTATGTTGGACTGTCATGGCTACTGCTCCTGAGTATTGCCTACTGGATTTGGGTCAGACCAACACAGTCCAAGCATCAGCAGAATGATCAGCATCATCGTCCAAGCATCAGCGCAGAACCTGAGGCTTAGCGGACTCGACCCCATGAGGAGTGAATCATGAAAACCTGTTGGCATAATTGTCATATCGTCACCATGCAAGATGGGCAATATCATCGAATTGAACATGCCGCGATGATCACGCAAGCCACCAAGATTGAGTGGATCGGCGCAAAAGCGGAATTGGCTGAGGCGTTTAGCGATGATTATGCCATGCAGTGGGTCGATCTCGATGGGGCGTGGTTGACCCCGGGCTTGATCGATTGTCATACCCATAGTGTCTTTGGTGGCAATCGCAGTATCGAATTTGAGCAGCGCTTACAAGGGCAAAGCTATGCTGAAATCGCGGCGCAAGGCGGCGGTATTCTGAGTACGGTGCGTGCGACTCGGGAGGCCTCTGAGCAGGAGTTATTGAATGGTGCATTACAACGGATTCAACAACTTCGCCGTGAAGGGGTGACCACGATTGAAATCAAATCGGGGTATGGCTTGGATCTCCTGAATGAGCGCAAGATGCTGCGCGTGATCCGTGAAATCGGACATCGACTGCCGCTGACCGTCCGCAGCACCTGTCTGGCCGCACATGCACTGCCGCCTGAGTTTGCGGATCGCAAGGATGACTATATCGACTATGTTTGTGAAGTGATGTTGCCGGCATTGCACGCTGAGCGTTTGATTGACGCCGTGGATGCATTCTGTGAGCACTTGGCTTTTAGTCCTGCGCAAGTGGAACGGGTATTTCAAACCGCACAGGGATTAGAACTGCCATTGAAACTGCATGCCGAACAACTGTCTGCACTGGGCGGATCGAGTTTGGCGGCACGTTATCAAGCACTGTCGGCGGATCATTTGGAATATATGACCGAAGCCGATGTCGAGGCGATGGCCGCATCGGGGACGGTGGCGGTGTTATTGCCCGGCGCCTTTTATCTACTGCGTGAAACGCAATATCCTCCGATCCAAAGTCTGATCCAGCATGGCGTGCCGATTGCACTCTCCACAGATCTCAATCCAGGCACCTCTCCGATGCTGTCACTGCGATTGGCGATGAACATGGGCTGTACGTTGTTTCAGTTGACCCCCGAGCAGGTCTTGGCTGGGGTGACATGTCATGCAGCACAAGCACTCGGCTTACAAGACAGTCATGGCAGTTTAGAAGTCGGCAAAGTGGCAGATTTTGTGGCGTGGCAGGTCAGCCATCCCGCTGAAATCGTCTATTGGTTGGGGGGGGGTATCGATAAACGTGTCGTGCAACATGGTCAAGAACTTAGATTCTAGGTCAGAGATTATTCACGCGAACAGATGATGTTCGCGAGAGGATTATCGTTATAAGCAGCACAAGCCAGTTATCGAGAATTTAAGTCAGTGAAGCATATTGAAGCCAATTCTGTGCTGTTTTTATGAAGTTTTTTTACAACATGAAGCGGATGTTTTAAATCCCTCCCAACCTCCCTTTTTCAAAGGGAGGAGCGCCTCATAATTCAACATGATATTGAATTCAAAGGAATTACCCTATTTGAAGAAGATGAGCCATATAGGGCGCAAGAGGGGGAGATTTAGGCATAAGATACGCGCGGCAAGTGGCGTGGATACTCAGCATTTGAAGCGATATTTTCCTTAACTGACTGGCATGAGTGCTAGTAGAGATTTGGAGCATAAGATGCTCGATGAAATGGCTTAACTGACTGGCTATAAGCATAGAAGGAAGTAGAGGAAACCAAAGATGTTAGAGCAAAGTTTTCAATGGCAGGGGCGGCATGATGGCGAAGGTGCTGAACATGCACGGTTTCATCATCAGATCAATCAGTGTCGCGATCCCCAATATGCACTGATCGGCTTTGCCTCAGATGCAGGAGTTAAGCGTAACTTAGGCCGCGTCGGTGCGGTGGCAGGGCCGGATGCGATCCGCAGTCAATTGGCGAATCTTCCTTTACATCAGCCACTTGAAATGATTGATCTGGGGACGGTGCATTGTGTCGCGGATCAACTGGAACAGGCGCAGGCTGAGTTAGCAGCGACGGTCTGCGAAGTTTTAAATGATCAAATGTTCCCGATCGTGATGGGCGGCGGGCATGAGGTGGCTTTTGGGAGTTTTCTCGGTTTACACCAGCATTTAAATCAGCAGGCCAATCCTGAGGGTGTGGCACGCAAAATCGGCATTATTAATTTTGATGCACACTTTGATTTGCGCCAAGCCGAGCAGGCCAGCTCCGGTACGCCATTTTTACAGGCTGCCCAGTTACTGCAACAACAGGGGCAGTCCTTTCATTATCTGTGTTTGGGCGTGGCGCAACATGCCAATACGCGAGTGCTGTTTGAACGTGCACAGGCATTGGGTTGCCAATATGTCTTGGATCGTGAATTTAATCCTACAAACTTGTGCAACATCTTGATCAAAGTCAAACAGTTTATTACAGACGTGGATGATGTTTATGTCACGATTGATCTCGACGTTTTTTCCTCTGCACTCGCGCCCGGCGTCAGTGCGCCAGCGGTGAGGGGAATCGACTACAGCAGCTTTGAGGCTATATTTCAGTACATTCAGCGCAGTTCTAAGCTGCGTATTTTAGATTTGGCTGAGTGTAATCCCAGATTTGATATCGACCATAAAACTGCCAAGTTGGCGGCTTATATTATTTATAATTTTGCCTGTTCTGCGCTCAGTGCCGAGTGAAACTATAAATAAGTTAAGTGTTTAAAAGTAATTAAAGGATTTAATCATGACGCTATCTTATACCGATCAACACAATGGTGCTTGGCAAACCTACCTTGCGCAAATAGATCGTGTCGCACCCTATTTAAGCCATCTCGAAGGCTATATTGATACGCTCAAACGTCCAAAGCGCGCCTTGATCGTGGATGTGCCGATTGTGATGGATGATGGCACCATTCAGCACTTTGAAGGCTATCGTGTACAGCACAATTTATCACGGGGTCCGGGCAAGGGCGGGATCCGTTATCATCCTGATGTGGACTTAAGTGAAGTCATGGCACTGTCGGCGTGGATGACGATTAAGACCGCGGTATTAAATCTGCCTTTTGGGGGTGCCAAAGGGGGGGTGCGTGTTGATCCGCGTAAGTTGTCCAATCGAGAGTTGGAGCGTTTAACTCGGCGTTTTACGGCCGAGATCAGCCCGATCATTGGACCACAAAAAGATATTCCTGCGCCCGACGTGGGGACCAATGCCAATATCATGGGCTGGATGATGGATACTTATTCAAGCTCTGAAGGGCATACCGTGACTGGTGTGGTGACAGGAAAGCCGATTCATTTGGGCGGTTCATTGGGCCGAGTCAAAGCCACCGGGCGTGGCGTATTTATTACGGGACGCCATGTGGCGAATAGTATTCGACTCAATATTGCAGAGTCTAAAATCGCCGTACAAGGTTTTGGTAATGTGGGCGGTGAAGCGGCGTTATTGTTTGTGGAGTCGCATGCCAAGCTTACCGCCGTGCAAGATCATACCGGCACTATTTACAATGCCAAGGGGATTGATCCGGTCAAATTGACCCAGCATGTCGAGCAACATCAAGGCGTCTATGGCTTTGAAGGGGCTGAGCCGATTGCGGATGAAGCCTTTTGGGATGTGGATGTGGATATTTTGATACCTGCCGCACTTGAGGGCCAAATTACAGTCGAGCGCGCACGACGCATCAAGGCCAAATTGGTCTTAGAGGGCGCCAATGGTCCGACCTATCCAGAGGCGGATGATATCTTGATTGAGCGTGGTGTGGTGGTGGTGCCGGATGTGATTTGTAATGCTGGCGGGGTGACTGTCAGTTACTTCGAATGGGTTCAGGACATGGCCAGCTATTTTTGGAGTGAGGATGAGATCAACCAGCGTTTGGATAAACTGATGGTTCAAGA
>JASLIY010000187.1 GCA_030152675.1 Acinetobacter sp. | reverse complement strand
GAAACCTCTTCGCGCTGATGGTAGTGTGGGGTTACCCATGTGAGAGTAAGTCATCGCCAGCTCATTATTCGAAAATCCCTCGACTTGCGTAGTCGGGGGATTTTTTTATGATTGGGGTTTAGGCTGTGAGGTTGAATTTGTACTTAACTCATTCAATCAGCACTGTATTAACAACTGCTTTAAAATTTGATGGGATAGGCGATGGAAGCGTAACGAGTTGATGTTGAGGTGCTGTTTGCATTTGGATGGTATTGATCAGGTGCTGATAGTGTTGTTCGACGGATCGTGCATATTTTTCACCTTGCTTTTTCATTTTCGAGTTTGAATGATAGCCATAGGGTCCAACATTATAGTAGGCCAGTGCCTTGGGCCAACTTCCTGCGGATTTGTTATAAGCAGAAAGAATTTGACTCCCACATCGAATATTGATCGTATCGTCGTAAAGATTGCCAGGACATTGGGTTTTCCAATATTTGGGCATGACTTGGGTTAGGCCAACGGCACCTGCTGGAGAGCTTGCATCACTGTTGTAACTAGATTCTTGATGTATAACTGCTGCAAGAAGGTAGGGAGAAACACCATTGAAATCTGCACTTTGAATAATCAATGGTGAGACGCGACTGGCTGTGTGTAATGGAACAGAAAAGGCAGTCTGCAATGCAAGCGTGAGACGAGAAGTACGAGAGAGGTTGGGATTGGCCTGAAGTGGAGGGGAGTTGCTTACTTTTCCTGACTGGGATGCTGTCGTGCTGACGGGGCCTGAAGAACAAGCAATCAAAAGTTGGCTTAGCATAAAAACACCACCAAGGCGGCGTAAATGATTGCGATGGAATCGAGCTAAATAGATACAAGATAAAGCGTTTTGAGTAGTAAGCAAGACAATCAACCACAACAAACAAAATTGGAAACTTATGTTAGAGAGCCTTATAGGGCTGAGCAAACATAGATGTTTGATATGCTTGGTAGAAATTAATATTTTATAAGTAGAGTAAAATAAGTATTAAAAATTAAAACCTTAGATTTTAAGGTCCAGCTGGTTATCTGAAACTTGGTAGGTCGTAGATTATTTTTCTGACCAATGGATCATGTTTGAGGAGTAAGGAGCGGGATTTGAGCCCATTGTGGGATGAACGGAGTCTGATTGAGTCGCGATTAGCTCACCCACGAGGATAGCGAGTATTTCGTGGGTGAGCTCTGGCTTAATGCATGATTGAAATTTTTTCTAAAAACAATTGTGTTCGCTCGTGGCGTGCTGACAAATTGTCAAAAAAATCATGTGTTGAGCAATCTTCTAAAATTTTACCTTGATCCATAAAAATAACGCGATCAGATACTTTTCGTGCGAACCCCATTTCATGGGTGACACACATCATGGTCATGCCTTCTTTGGCAAGTTGTCCCATGACTTCAAGCACCTCACCGACCATTTCAGGATCGAGTGCAGATGTTGGCTCATCAAATAACATACACACTGGGTCCATACATAAGCCTCGCGCAATCGCGACGCGTTGCTGTTGACCACCAGAAAGCTGACCTGGAAATTTATCTTTATGTGCAGATAAACCGACGCGATCTAAAAACTGCAGGGCTTTATTCTTTGCCTCTGAAGCACTGCGATTGAGCACTTTTATTTGTCCAATGGTGAGGTTATCCAAAACGGTCATGTGCGGGAACAACTCAAAATGCTGAAAGACCATTCCGACTCGGGAGCGAAATTTAGCTAAATCTGTTTTTGGATCTTTGAGTGCAGTGCCATCAACAATGATATTGCCCTCTTGAAACGGTTCAAGTGCATTCACAGTTTTGATTAATGTAGATTTACCTGAACCAGAGGGGCCGCAGACCACCACAACTTCACCTTGATTGATCGAGGTGCTGCAGTCATCCAAGACTTGAAAATCCCCATACCATTTTGAGACTTTTTGTATTTCAATCATGGGCATCCTGATTCTCCAATTAACGTATTATTGCTATTTTTTGATTTAAGCGTTTCACCAGACGTGAAAGCGCAAATGAAATACAGAAATAAACCACCGCAACAGCAAAGTAGAATGTTGCTTTTGTTTCTGAACCGTAGGTATTGGCAAGCGTATTGGCATTGCCAAGGAAATCCGGGGCACTAATGACATATACCAAAGACACGTCTTGAAATAGCACAATAGATTGTGTCAATAGAATCGGTAGCATGTTGCGAAATGCCTGCGGTAGGATCACATTGGCCATGGTCTGTCCGTAGGTAAAACCTAAGGCATAACCTGCATTGACTTGGCCTTTGGATACGGACTGAATACCAGAGCGGACGATTTCAGAGAAGAACGCGGCTTCAAAAATTGCAAAAGTTACAATGCTTGAAAACAGCGGTCCATAGTAGGTATCTGACTGAAAATCAAAAAACTTAGGCAATAAAAAATAGAATATAAAAATGACTTGAATCAGTGGGACGCCACGAAAAAAATCAACATAAAACTTGGCGAAGTTACTGGCGACTTTGTGATTGGAGAGGCGCATCATCGCCAGTGGTGTACCAATCAGAATGCCCCCCAAAATAGAGAGAACCGTGACTGTGACTGTAAATTGAAAACCTTTAAGTAGGGTCTCAATGATATCTTGATTTTGTAAAACACTAAAATCCATGCTTATTTCCCTCCTGAGCCAAGTCCAGGAACGGACATACGTTTCTCAATCCACGCCATTAGGAATTTGATGCTATAGGTGATCACCAAATACACTGGGGTTGAGAGCACGAGAATAATAATATCTTGCGATGTTTCTTCGCGCATGGTCTTGGTATAGGCAAAAAAGTTAAGCACGCTCAGGGCATAAAGCACGGCTGAGTTCTTAAACACGTTCATTGCTTCGGAGGTGAGTGTTGGCCATACAATACGATAGGCCACGGGCAAAATCACATAGCGGTAACTTTGTGATTGAGTCAGACCAATGGCATAGGCGGCATTCTTTTGACCTCGGGAAACAGTACTAATCCCGGCACGAATCTGCTCTGCAATCCGTGCAGCTGTATATAGACCGAGTGCAAAAACACCAATTATGGCGGGATTGTTATTTAAAATATTTTGCCAGAATCCACCTGGAACCATTTCGCCACTGCCCGTGCTCATACTTAATGGAAGAAGAGATGGGAAAACAAAGGCCCAAAAAAATAGCTGTACAATTAATGGGATATTTCGGAATAACTCGACATAACATGTGGCGATCATGGCGAGAAACTTATTGGGTAGCGTACGCATAATGCCAAGCATAGAACCCAATACAAAGGCGACAAAAAAAGCCGCAATTGACGTCCAAAGCATGGTCCAAACCCCAGTACCAAGCATCTGTAACCAGGTGGGAGCATCGGCAACAGGAGAATAACTAGCACCGCCAATACTTTGGCAGATTGTTTCAGCCCATCCGGCTTTATCCAAACTGTATTCGTTTGAGGGTAGACAGTACGCAGTCCAATTCAATGAGCCAACAGACATGTGCGCTCCTTGTCATAAGTGGATCATAATAATTTTACTGATCTAGGGCAGCGCACCATCATCCTTGGGCGATGCTTAGATCAGTAAATTGTCAATTTCAAAAGCTATTATTTAAGGCCAATGTCGTTCGGGCTCGCTTTCAACTTTAAGTACGAGGCACTCATCGGCATATTCAGATTAATATTTTTAGGTGGGATTGGAGATTGGAACCATTTTTTATACAGCGCGGCCATTTGACCATTTTTCCACATGCCGGTGACCACGCGATCAGCAATGGCTTTGTAGGCTGGATCATCTTTAGGCAGCATGATGCCATAAGGTTCAGAAGATAAAACAGGACCGACAATTTTGAAGTCTTTAGGGTTTGAAGATTTGGCGATGAGACCAGCCAAGATATTGTCATCCATGACAAATGCTGCAGCACGGCCTGAAGCAACCATCGCAAACGAATCCGAATGATCTTTACCATAGACATTATTGACTTTGATGTTTTGGCCTTTTTCATTCATCTTGATGTATTTATCAGAAGTTGTACCTTGAGTGGTGACCACAGCTTTGGCATTTAAATCACCAATGCTTTTGATGTTTGCACTGGCTTTGACTGCCATACGGACTTCGGTCACGTAGTAGTTGGTGGAGAAACTTACCTGTTGCTGACGTTGGATCGAGTTGGTGGTGGTACCGCATTCCATGTCAATGTTGCCTGCGAGCATTTCTGGAATACGTGTTGAAGACGTGACAGCCTTATACTCAACTTTGAGATTTGGCATCTTTAAATCTTTTTTCAGTGCATTGGCAAAGTTATTACAGATATCGACTGCATAACCCATTGGCTTTCCTGCGCTTACGTAGGAAATCGGGTCAGAGGATTCGCGATAGCCAATAATAACTTTTCCAGTTTTTTTGATTTTTGCGATGGTGTCCGCAGCTTGAGCTTGTGAAACAAAGCCACCCGTTGTGAGGATGACTAAACCGCTCATGAGAATCTGAGTAAACCGTGAGTGTGTTGCATTTGCTGTTGTAGATTGTAGTACTTGAGATAACTTCTTCATCGTGAAGACTCCATTTTTCTATATTGGCAACCTAATCGTCATCCGATTTTTACCCATTATTTAGGGACTTTGTGCTTGCTTTATCTCGATATGATCCTTCATACCGACTTGATTTTATACCTGAGTTGAGGATCAATTCAGGTTAAAATTTTTAAATTTTACTCAGTGCAATCATCAGAGATAAACTGCTGTGATCGCTGTATTCTATTTCAAATAAACACATAAAATAGTCTCAATGCTATTTATTTCTGCTTATAGAGAATCACAATCTATTTATAAATTTGATGGTAAATCATTAAAGTGCCTCAACTTAGAACGCTTCACGGATTGAAGTCAAGAGAACACCACAAAATGCAGGGGAGAATAAAACATAGTAGCTTAATATTTTTTATGCATTTTTTTTACGAAAAAATAATGAACCACCATATCGGGGCTGATTTTCTTGTGCTATAAACAAGCATTAGGCATATTTATTGCTTGTGTTTCTTATGTTGCTTGAGAATGAAAAAGGATTGATTATGAAGCTATCGGTTGGACTCAAAGTTGCAAACTCTTTATCGTTGACGCCGCAATTGCAACAAGCCATCCGATTATTGCAACTTTCGAGTTTGGAGTTAGAACAAGAAATTGAGGCGCAACTTGAAGCCAATCCCTTGCTCGAAAAGGTCGAAGAAGAGCCAGCTCAAGACAGTTTAGAGTCAATTCAAGAAGAGCAATCAGAACGCGAATTGTCCGAGTCACTCAATGCAGATCACTTACCCAATGAACTTCCTGTCGATACCGAGTGGGATGATGTCTATACCCATCAATCGACCAGTTTAGAGCGCCCTGAATTTGAAGAACGTGAAGATAATCGTCAAGGGCAGGACAGCCTCAAAGA
>JASLIY010000022.1 GCA_030152675.1 Acinetobacter sp. | reverse complement strand
CAGCTTTATGTTGCAACGGAGTTATGCACATGCCGAAAGCTCCAATCTCTTAGAACGTAAACTCAAAGAACAAGCCGAAAAATCTTTAGAAATTAGACAACAACTATTACTCAACAATGAATACCTCGAGCAGAAAGTCCGAGAGCGTGTCTCTGAAATTGAGCAAATCAACGACCGTTTAGAAAATCATCAAGCCAACCTCACCTTTGCTCATGAAACTGCGGGCATCAGTTCTTGGCTGTGGAATATAGAACGACGCAGCCTCGAGATTTCAACCGCCAAACACGATTTAGACTTTGATTACTTCAGCGATCATTCACTACGACTTGAAAATTTAGTTCATCCCGATGATCTTGAAAACTATCGGTTTCAATTACGTCAACATTTACGTGGTCATACGGATCGCTTTGCGGTGAATTATCGGATCAGAAGACGTGGCGAATGGTATTGGATTCAGGATATTGGCAAAATCGTTTCCCGAGATCCCAAGACCCGTAAACCGCTGCGGATGGTGGGCATCTTCCGTGATATCAACAAAGAAAAGAAAGATCAGGAACAACTCAAGCTCGCCGCCAATGTCTTTGATCAAGTCGCAGAAGGGATCTTCGTGCTCGACAGTCAACTCTGTTATATCGACGTCAACCCCTATTATGCAGAACTGATTGGCTTTCAGCGTGAGGAATTGATCGGCAAGCATTTATTCGACATCACCATTAATCACGCTGCCGAAGTGCAACAATTGCATCATGTCATCTCACAACAATTAAAACTCACTGGTGAATATGACTCCGAAATACAAGAAGAATTTATCAGTGGGAAGAAATTAAGTTTATGGCTACATATCAATGCGATTCGCGATGATAAACACAATATTGTCAGCTATGTAGGAATTACCACAGATCTCACTGAACGTAAGAAACAAGAACAACGACTCAACTATCTCGAGAATTACGACTTACTCACGGATCTTCCCAATCGTTTTTATTTTAATTTAAAGCTACACCAATATATTAATAATCACCCGCAGCTCAAACATTTTGCGATTATTCGCCTCAATATCGATCGCTTTAGACTGTTTAATGAATTTTTAAATAATCATGCTGGCGATGAACTGTTAAGACAGGTCGCACACCGCTTACGTAGCTGTTGTCAAAATGCGCAATTGGTTGCTTATTTAAATAATGATGATTTCGCCGTCATTTATAATCTCAATAACCATAATTTTTCGATTCACCACAAAGCCCGCGCCATCTTAGAAGCCTTTGCACAACCCTTTAATATTGATGGACAGGATCAAGGGATCTCAATCTCGATCGGTATCGCCATCTACCCTGAACATGGTCGACAAATTGACAGTCTGATGAGTCATGCCGACATGGCACTGGCGGATGCCAAAGGTTTGGGCGGCAACACCATTCGTTTTTATAATACCGATACCAGCCCACTGTTTGACGATAGTGTCTTGCTGAAACGTGATTTGCAGCATGCGCTGAAAAAGCAACAACTGCTGGTGTATTATCAACCGCAAATTTGCAGTACCAGCTTGAATATTATTGGCTTTGAAGCCTTGGTACGCTGGCAACATCCAACCCGTGGCTTGATTTCACCTGAACGCTTTATCCCCTTGGCCGAAGAAACCAGTTTGATCTCCGAGATTGGCCAGTTCGTGCTGCTTGAAAGCTGTCGACAAATTCAGGTCTGGCGTGAGCTGGGGTTTAAAAACATTCGCGTCTCGGTCAATATCGTGGCGCAGCAAATTCATCGCGGTCAATTGCTTACTGACTTAGATGCAGCGATGCAAAAATATCAAGTCTCTGGCGCACAACTCGAACTAGAACTGACTGAAGGGTCATTACTCGACTATAGTGAACATGTGATTGACCTGCTGAGCCAAGTCAAGCAACGCAATATCTCAATCTCCTTGGATGACTTTGGTACTGGCTATTCCTCTTTGGCGTATCTGAGTAAATTCCCGATTGGCACGCTTAAAATTGACAAGGCCTTTATCTCCAAGATCGGCCACCACAAAGATGCCGCAATCGTTGATGCGATTATCGCCATGGGCAAAGCCATGGGCATGTTATTGATTGCAGAAGGGGTTGAAACACGTGCACAAGTGGAATATCTACAACAACAAGGATGTGATGTATTACAAGGTTTTTATTTTTCTAAACCCTTGAGCGCACTTGAAACTACACAGTACTTGAACCAATATAGGGCTGATCTTTCTTCATCATCACATTAAACCCTAACCCGTTTAATATTGAAGCAGTTTATTTTATTAGTGTCGGTATCACTCGACTAGTGATATATTCGAGTAAACTTAGCCAAAACCCACCAGCCTCGCTGGTCTACAGTAACAATCGAGATTCAGATGGACGATCAATCATTAAAACAGCAAGCCTTGTACTACCATGAATTCCCTACCCCAGGGAAAATTAGCGTTACACCAAGTAAACAACTGGTCAATCAACATGACCTGGCCCTGGCCTATTCACCAGGCGTCGCCGCACCTTGCTTAGAAATCGAAAAAGATCCCTCTAAAGCCGCACTCTATACCGCACGTGGTAACTTGGTCGCAGTCGTTAGTAATGGTACAGCCGTTTTAGGATTAGGAAATATCGGACCACTTGCCTCAAAACCAGTTATGGAAGGCAAAGGGGTTCTATTTAAAAAATTCGCGGGTGTCGACGTATTTGATATCGAAATTGCTGAAAACGATCCAGACAAAATTGTGGATATCGTGGCAGCGCTTGAACCGACCTTCGGTGGGATTAACCTCGAAGACATTAAAGCACCTGAATGTTTCTATATCGAACGTAAGTTACGTGAACGTATGAATATTCCGGTGTTCCATGATGACCAACATGGTACCTCGATTATTGTCGGTTCAGCATTATTGAATGCTCTTAAAATCAACGGTAAAAAAATCGAAGACATCAAGATCGTCGCCTCAGGTGCCGGTGCTGCTGCCCTGTCTTGCTTAGACTTACTGTGTGCTTTGGGTGTCAACAAATCCAATATCGTGGTGGCAGATTCGCGTGGTCTAATCACCACACAGCGCGACAACCTCGACGAATCAAAAAAACGCTATGTACAAGACATCAGTGCCAGCAAACTACATGAAGTGATGGCAGGTGCGGACATGTTCTTGGGTCTTTCTGCTGCGGGCATCTTGACCAAAGAGATGGTCAAAGAAATGGCAGCTGATCCAATTATCTTTGCACTGGCCAACCCGAACCCTGAGATTTTGCCTGAACACGCACACGAAGTTCGTCCTGATGTGATCATGGCGACTGGTCGTTCTGACTATCCAAACCAAGTGAACAACGCCTTGTGTTTCCCTTATATCTTCCGTGGCGCACTAGATGTTGGTGCAACTACGATTAACGAAGAAATGAAAATCGCTTGTGTACACGCGATTGCACGTATGGCGCATGTTGAAGCGGATGCTGCAACTTATGGTGAAAAATCTGCATCCTTTGGTCGTGACTATTTGATCCCACGCCCACTGGATCAACGTTTGATCTTGGAAATTGCACCGGCTGTTGCACAAGCAGCGATGGATTCTGGTGTGGCAACACGTCCAATCCAAGATTTCTCGAGCTATCGTCAACGCTTGTCTGAGTTTGTCTACAACTCTGCGTTTATGATGAAACCAATTTTCGCCCAAGCCAAATGCGCGCCAAAACGTATTGCTTATGCGGAAGGTGAAGATCAGCGTGTCTTACGTGCTGCCCAAATCGCAGTCGATGAAGGCCTAGCCTTCCCAGTTTTGGTCGGTCGTACCGCTGTGATCGAAGCCAATATCAATAAACTCGGTTTGCGTTTACAGCATGGCGAAAATATTGAGATCGTGGATCAAGAAAACAATCCAGAATACGAAAATTTCTGGAATGATTACTACAAGATCATGCAGCGCAAAGGTGTGACTGTTGAGTATGCACAACGTGAATCACGTCGTCGTTCAACCTTGATCGCGGCCATGTTGGTGAAATTTGGTCATGCTGATGGCATGCTCTGTGGTACATATTCGAGCTACGACATTCATCTCGATTTCGTGCGCAACATCATTGGCTTAAAACAAGGTATGAATAACTTCTTTACCTTGAATGCCTTGATGCTTGAAGACCGTAATTTATTCATCGCCGATACTTACGTCAACACCAACCCAACTGCTGAGCAATTGGCGGAAATGACGATTTTGGCTGCAGAAGAAGTGCGTCGTTTTGGTATGACTCCACGCGTGGCGTTATTGTCACACTCCAGCTTTGGTTCAGATCAAAATGACAGCAGCGCACAAAAAATGCGTCGCGTATACGAAATCTTGAGTGAAATCGCACCAGAACTCGAAGTTGAAGGTGAGATGCACGGTGATGCCGCATTGGATGAAAATATCCGTCATTTTGCATTTCCAAACTCACGTTTCAAAGGTTCAGCGAATCTATTGATCATGCCAAATCTCGATGCGGCCAATATTTCGTTTAACTTATTGAAAGCAACATCAGGCAACAATGTCACTATTGGGCCGATTTTGTTGGGTGCTGCTCAGCCGGTACACATCTTGACCCCAACGGCAACCACACGTCGTTTGGTCAATATGACAGCGCTTACGGTTGCTGAAATTCAACAAACCCAAGCCTAATCCTCTAGGGCGTTTAAAAAGCGCCCCTGACTGACTTGAGAAAACCTCTGTTCTGTAGCATGATGGCTCGAAGAATAGAGGTTTTTTCATGCAAGTTTATTTAGTAGGTGGTGCAGTCAGGGATCATTTGCTTGGTCACCCCTATCACGAAAAGGATTATGTGGTTGTCGGCGCAACACCGGAACAACTCATCGCTCAAGGCTATCAGCCGGTGGGAAAAGATTTCCCGGTCTTTCTACACCCACAAAGTAAAGAAGAATATGCTTTAGCACGCACTGAACGTAAATCAGGTCAGGGCTATCACGGTTTTGAGTTTTATACCGATGTTGAAGTGACGCTAGAACAAGATTTGATCCGTCGTGATCTCACCATCAATGCCATGGCCATGGATGAACATGGGCAGATTTACGACCCCTATCATGGCCAAGCGGATTTAAAAAACAAAATCTTACGTCATGTTTCTGATGCCTTTATTGAAGATCCATTGCGGGTATTACGCATTGCACGATTTGCCGCACGTTATCACCACTATGGTTTTCGCATCGCTGAAGAAACCTTAGCCCTGATGCAGCATCTGACCCACTCAGGCGAACTAAATGCCCTCACACCAGAACGGGTATGGAAAGAAACCTCTCGTGCCCTGATGGAAACGCATGCCGAGATTTACTTTGAGACCTTGCGTCAGTGTGGCGCACTCAAGGTTTTATTCCCTGAGCTTGATGCCTTATTTGGTGTTCCGCAACGTCCTGAATATCATCCTGAAATTGACTGTGGCCTACATACCATGATGGCCTTACAACAGGCCTGTCTAGAAGACTATTCACTCGATGTGCGTTTCGCGGTGTTGTTACATGATCTCGGCAAAGCACTGACCCCAACAGAAGACTTACCACGGCATGTGATGCACGAAGAACGAGGCATCGCCCCCGTGACTGAACTCTGTGATCGTCTCAAAGTACCCACTCAGATGAAACAACTGGCTTTGGCTGTCTGTAAAGAGCATCTCAAAGCACATCAAGCCTTTAACCTCAAAGCCGGCACCTTATGGCGTTTGCTACAGCGTTTAGATGTGCTGCGTCGCCCAGAGCGCGTTGAAGCTTATATTCAAGCCTGCCGATGTGATGCACGGGGTCGACTGGGGCTTGAAGATCGTCCGTATCCACAAGCTGATTTTTTAACGGCAGCCATGCATACGGTACGTGAGATCAAAGCCCAGAGTTTAGATAAAAGTATCAAAGGTGCTGAAATCGGTGAGATGTTGATCAGCAAGCGCATTGAAGCGATTGCAGCACTGCGTGCCCAACCTGAGTACGCCCAGTACGATTGATGAAACACGGCGGCTACTTGCCGCCAGTGTTCGCTATGTTTAAGCAATCTCCGCCGGAAAGCTAATCACTTGATCCAAGCGCATTTTGTTTTGGATCACCATCAGCAAACGGTCGATACCCAAAGCAATACCACTACATTCACTCATATGCGGCAAGGCTGCCAACAAGAAATGATCAATCGGCATCTCGCTCAGACCACGCTCGGCACGTTCCGCATTGTCGGCTTCAAAGCGTTGTTGCAACACCTGAGCATCGATCAACTCATCATAGGCATTCGCCAGCTCTAAGCCCTCGATATACAACTCAAAACGCGCAGCAACCCACTCACCTTCTTCGTCTTGTTTCACTTTGGCCAAAGAAGCCATTTCAGGCGGAAAGTCAGTCAAAAATACCGGCTTATCAAAGCCTAAACTAGGCTCGACCAGATGTGAGAACAACAGGTCGATATAGGCCAAACGATCATCACCGAGATCCAGGTTGAGGCCAACACGTTGTGCACTGTGTTTGAGTTCCGCCAAGCTGGCTTGTAGAGGATTGAGATCGACACGTTGCATAAAGGCATCTTTGTAACGCAAGATCATCGGTCTGACTTCACCAAAGCGGGTCGCCAGAACCAAATTGAGCAAGTCCGTGACCTCATGCATCAAGCCTTTAAGGCTTAGACTCGGGCGATACCACTCCAACATGGTAAATTCACTATTGTGCTTACGCCCATGCTCATCATCCCGAAACACTTTACAGATCTGATAGATCGGACCACTGCCACTGGCCAATAGCCGCTTCATGGGAAACTCGGGTGAAGTTTGTAGATAGTGCCGCTGCGCACGCCCCGCCACATGACGTTTGACCTCGACTGAAGCCAAGTGCACATCGGTGACAGCCGCTTGTGACAAGACCGGCGTTTCCACCTCAAGCACATCGCGCTGCGCAAAAAACGTTCTGATCTGAGCATAAAGCTGTGCACGTGCTTTGAGTGCCGCCAATTCACAGCTCGGTTTAAAATCAATGGCTTGTTGATCGGTTGCTGGCATCATTGCTGTGGCGCTCCATGTGCTGCCCATTCACGGCGTAAAGGATAATGTTTGCGTAAGGCATCAAATGCGGCCTGATCGACTACACCTTGCTTGAGGCAGGCACGTAATTCGGCATCATCTTTTTGAATATCATAAATTTGTTTTAAATGCTGCTCCAGCACTTGTAGCATCGGACGTGTATCAAAATACGGCGCGGCCTCAGGCAACTGGGTTCTAAAATCTTTCGTGGCAGGCATGCCCAAAGTGGCACAAAAAGCATCGTAGAGCATCTGCGTGCCACGCGCCTTACCTTCTAAACTGTAACCTGCGATATGTGGTGTCGCCAACTTGACCAGATCCAACAGTTGCGCTGAGATCACGGGTTCATGCTCAAACACATCCAAGACCACATCCCGGCCCGTGCGCTGAATATCTGCGATCAAAGCCGCCTCTTCAACCACTGCACCACGTGCCGCATTGATCAAGATCGCCTCAGGCTTCATCTGCGCCAAAGTCTCAGCATTGAAAAGATGCCATGTCGCATCTGCACCCGACCTAGTCAGCGGCACGTGAATCGAAACTGCATCTGCGTGTTGCAGCACGCTGGCCAAATCATGTTGTGAAATCTCAGCATCATCAACATAAGGATCATAGGCCAAGACCTGCCAGCCCAAGTGCTGCGCCAGTTTGGCTAAGCGGCTGCCGACATTGCCCAAACCGACGATGCCCAAGCAAAATGGCTGTACGCTCTCGGATGAGTGGTTCTTGGTCATGCCAGTTGTAGGATCAGCGTCCAAAAACAACGAGGCTTTTAGGGTTAAAATCGCAGTCACCACATACTCTGCCACCGCTTGCGCATTGCAACCAGGTGCATTGGCCCAGTCAATCTGTGCTGCGGCCAAGGCGTGTTGATCAAGATGATCAGTGCCGATGGTGGCACTGCCGACAAAGCTCAGTGCGGTATTGGCGATCAGTTCAGCATTGACTTGAGTCACTGAACGCACCAACAAAACTTCCGCATCCGCATCTTCAA
>JASLIY010000288.1 GCA_030152675.1 Acinetobacter sp. | reverse complement strand
TTCTCGAATATGAAATTAAGGATTATCAAAAATTTGAAAAAGATGGTTTAACCTATAAGAAAATATTTGCGTTAAGAGAAATAAATAAGAGAGTTGATGAAATAAGTTTTAAAAACTATAAATCAAAGGGGATCTTAGATAATCATGCATATTATATTTTATTTGGAGCGGATGGAATTAACAAAACCGGATCTAGGTTAGCAGCAGTTGGATTTTGCTTACACCAAGAAAAAATACTTCAAGAATACGAAAGAGACTCTACTGAAAGTTTTATAGAAAAATGTCGAAACTTTAAACTCAAGTAAAATTGAGGATATAAAAATTTTTTGTGTAAACACACCTTAGATATAATCAGCCATACGGTCTTCAAACATGATAAGGAAGCGCCACATCACTGCTGTACTTCCTTTCGGTGGATTATTTTCTTTCGCGATAAGAATTGTTACCCAGCCGCCACTTTTTAGTTGACCACATATCGGTAATACCCAAAGGCACACCTTTGGGTGTAATCATCAATGTTGGGTGCAAATACATGCCTTGACGTGCTCCGTAATTCAAGCGGCCTAAGCCTTTGATTGAGCTCTTCATGCTGTAATCTAATTCAGTTGTATCTTGAATGCAGAGTACCGTGTTGTGTTCTTCTGCTCTGAGTTGAACAGCCTTAATATGTTCTTCTAAAACCATATGTGTATCGAGTTTGGGATTTTTTATTCATCGATAATAGGCTTTAATACCAGCAAAGCCTTGTCCTTCAATACTAAGAAAGCAGCAGATAACCCAACACTACACTGTGGCGATCTGCTACCTTAAGTTTAAGCTTCGATACTTAATCCATTCAGATAATTGACAAAGATTTCCCGTGCTGGATTTAACATCGCATCGGCATATTTGAGATAGTCACTACGTAACTGCCCGATGTCGATTTTGGCATGCATCAATTCGCAGTTATGACCGATCAGCCATTTTTCAGTACTGTCTGCTGGTACTTCTAAATGAAACTGCAGTGCTAAGATTTGCTTGCCGATTTGAAAGGCTTGGTGTGGGTAGATCTCAGAGCTGGCCAATAGTTGGGCATTTTCAGGTAGATCAAAACTATCGCCATGCCAATGCAAGACTTCGACGCCGTGTAATGGCGTTAAGATATTGGCCTGACCTTGAGGAAGCTCAGTTAGCTGTAATTGGCTCCAACCAATTTCTTTTTGATGCCCAGGATAGACTTTGGCGCCTAAAGCCGCCGCTATCAACTGCGCACCTAAACAGATGCCGAGTGTAGGCTTATCTTGTTCGAGGCGTTGGCTGAGGAGTGACATCTCATCGAGTAAGTACGGATAGTCGGCAATGTCATAAACACTGATTGGGCCGCCTAAAATGACCGTTAAACCCTCATATTGCATGGCTGGGGTGAGATCATCGACTCCAACTTCAAAGTAACGCACTCTCAAACCGAATTCATAGAGTAAATCTTCAAAGACGCCGAGATCTTCAAAGGCTAAGTGTTGAATGGCATACACGGTTTTTGGCAGTGGGGTCGGCGTCGGGAGCATAGCGATAACATTGATGATGGACGGAGCCGTCACTTTAACCTAGAAAATCAACACTGTGAAATCAGTCTTTAGAATTTGTTACAGAATTGGCGCATTTTATCCCCCAATAGGCCAATCCTTTTGAGCCCAAGAGATGCGCGCAGTCAGCAACGTAGCACAGGCAAGCACTGCTGTGGAATGGCGAGTCATGCCCAAGCATGCTTAAATGCTGTATATATCACGCATTTTTAAGCCAAGAGGATCAACAGGAATTCGCATGAAACGTGTAGAGTATTATTTTGATGTGGGCAGTCCATACAGTTATATCGGTTTTGAGTTGATTCAAAGCATTGCCAAGAAACATCAGGCAACGCTGGTGTGGAAGCCGATAGTATTAAGTACTGTATTTCAGGAAACGGGTAACCGCAGTCCGGCAACCGTGCCTGCGAAACGAAAATATAATGGTATGGACTTACAACGTTGGGCTAAACATCTAGATTTGCCGTTTCAGTTGCATCCTGCATTTCCCATCAATACCCAAAATACAATGCGCTTACTGACGGCGGTATTGATGCATCAACCTGAGCAATTTCAAGCCGCGATTCAGGCGGTACTGCACAGCCTCTATGTTGATCATCAGCCAATCGATCAAGTAGAGGGACTGTTACAGGTCTTGACTGAGGCCGGATGCGCTCAGGATCAGTTGAGTTCATGGTTGGAGGATGCACAGGTGATTGCGCAGCTGCAGCAGCATACCGATGAAGCGATCTCACGTGGCGTATTCGGTGCACCAACGTGCTTTGTCGGTGATGAGATGTTCTGGGGCGTGGATCATTTTAACTTTGTTGAAATGGCCTTGGCTGCTGAGTCTTAAGTGATCTGTATCGCTGAGCACACTGCGACAGCGAACAGTGCCTAAGGAGATAGCCAAACATAAAAAAGCGAACCGAAGTTCGCTTTTTTATGGTCTTCATCAAATTTTTTAATCTGATTTAGACATTTTTAAACATCATTTAGATGTGCTGGTCAGTTCGACTTAGAAGAAGCCCATTGCTTTGGTTGAGTAGCTCACCAACAAGTTTTTAGTTTGTTGATAATGCTCAAGCATCATTTTGTGGTTTTCACGACCGATTCCTGATTTCTTGTAGCCACCGAACGCTGCATGTGCAGGGTAGATGTGATAGCAGTTGGTCCAAACACGACCCGCTTCAATCGCACGACCTGCGCGATAAGAGGTGTGTGCAGAACGTGACCATACACCAGCACCTAGACCATACATGGTGTCGTTGGCGATACGGATCGCATCGTCATAGTCTTTAAAGGTTGCAACAGAAAGCACAGGTCCGAAAATTTCGTCTTGGAAAATTTTCATTTCATTGGTGCCTTTGAAGATCGTTGGTTCGATATAGAACCCTTCACCGACTTCTTGACGACCATGACCACCCGTTAACAACTCAGCACCTTCGGCACGACCTGTTTCGATACAGCCCAAGATTTTCTCTTGTTGTTCAAGTGAGGCTTGTGCACCGATCATGGTATCGGTATCCAATGGGTGACCTGTACGGATGCGTTTTACGCGCTCAATGGCTTTTTCCAAGAAACGCTCAGCAATGCTTTCTTGAACCAATGCACGTGATGGGCATGTGCAGATTTCACCTTGGTTCAGTGCAAACATCGCAAAACCTTCTAGCGCTTTGTCTAGATAGTCATCGTCTTGATCCATCACGTCTTCAAAGAAGATGTTTGGAGATTTACCACCAAGTTCTAAGGTCAC
>JASLIY010000287.1 GCA_030152675.1 Acinetobacter sp. | reverse complement strand
GGTTCGATGCCGAAAGTTTGGCCTTGTTATTTGCACAACCGTGGCAAGTCAGCCAAGACAGTAACCGTGTCGGACTACGCTTACAGGGGGAGCAGCCTTTGAGCCGCAGCATTACCCGAGAATTAGAAAGTGAGGGCACCTGTATCGGCGCCTTACAAGTGCCATCGAGTGGTCAACCGGTGTTATTTATGCACGATCATCCTTTGACTGGCGGTTATCCGGTGATTGCTGCAGTGGCTCAACATCATTGGGATCTGGTGGCACAAATTCCGGCAGGGTGCTGCATCAAATTTAAAAAAATAGCTGAATTAATCGATATCGAGTGTAAATCATGAACCAACATCAAACAGAAAAATTATTAATTGCCAACCGTGGTGAGATTGCAGTACGCATTATCCATGCTTGCCGAGATCTGGGGATTGCGTCAATTGCGCTATATGCCAACGATGATATGGACAGTTTGCATGTTGAATTGGCCGATGAAGCATGGGGACTTGCAGGGGATAGTGCCAGTGAAACCTATCTCAATATTGAGGCGATTATTGCGATTGCACAAAAATCCAAAGCCACCATGATTCATCCTGGCTATGGCTTTCTATCAGAACGCGCTGAGTTTGCCCAAGCCGTGGTGGATGCGGGGATGAAGTGGGTTGGACCATCGGCCAGCAGTATTGAAAAACTCGGTGACAAGATCGAAGCACGTAAAATCGCTGCCGCTGTCGGCGCACCCTTGGTACAGGGAACCCAATCGCCATTGCAGTCAGCCGATGAAGCCTTGGACTTCGCACAACAGTTTGGTCTACCCATCGCGATCAAAGCGGCCTTTGGTGGGGGCGGGCGTGGCTTGAAAGTGGCGTGGAAGTTGGATGAAGTCAAGGCGATGTACGAATCTGCAGTGCGTGAAGCAGAGGCTGCCTTTGGTCGGGGTGAATGTTTTGTCGAGCAGTATTTGGATCAGCCTCGACATGTCGAAGCTCAAGTGATTGCCGATCAACATGGCAACACCGTGGTCTTGGGGACACGAGATTGTTCATTGCAGCGTCGTAACCAGAAGTTGGTTGAGGAAGCACCAGCGCCGTTTATCAGTGCAGCGACTCAGGCCGAGATTTTGAGTTCGGCCAAGAATATCTGTCAGGCTGCTGGGTATGTGGGGGCAGGGACGGTGGAGTATTTACTCAGTCGTGATGGAAAATTATCCTTTTTAGAGGTCAATACGCGTTTGCAAGTTGAGCATCCAGTCACTGAAGAAAGTACCGGGATTGACTTGGTGGTCGAACAAATCCGTGTGGCAATGGGAGAGCGTTTATCGATTCAGGAAACCCCCGCAGTCCGTGGTCATTCACTTGAATTTCGGATCAATGCTGAAGATCCGAGTCGTGGTTTTATGCCGGGTTTTGGTCAGATCACGGCTTTTGATGCACCTTTTGGGATTGGGGTGCGGGTTGATAGTGGCGTGCGAACTGGCTCTTTGGTGTCGAGTCATTTTGATTCGCTGATGGCCAAGTTGATCGTTACTGGCCCGACCCGTGAGATTGCGATTGCACGTGCCAAGCGAGCTTTAAAACAATTCAAAATCGAAGGCGTCCCGTCGGTACTCGACTTTCATCGCGCCGTGTTGAATGAGCCTGATTTTACTGAACAGTTCAAGGTGCATACACGTTGGATTGAAAATGACTTTAAACAGGATCTCAGCAGGAGCAAACGCAGTATTCCGCAGCATCAAGCACCATTGGTACTCAGTTATATTGAAATCGATGGAAAATTACATCGTCTCGGTTTACCCGCAGGGCTGTTTGCTCAAAGTGCAGCAGCGGCGGGTACGGCAGCGGTGCAAGATCCATCGCACACGGTACAGAATGAGCAGCAGTTGTTGGCACCGATGAATGGACTGCTCACAGCATGGAAAGTCGCTGCAGGTGATCAAGTTGAGCAGGGGCAAGTGGTCGCGATTATGGAAGCGATGAAAATGGAAGTACAGGTTTTAGCACAGCGTAGTGGTGTGATTCAGGAATTAGCTGCATTGCATACCAGCTATAACGCCGATGCGGTACTTGCAGAGATTGTTTGATTCCACAAGGAAAATCATAACTTACTTTTCCAGACCTAACGCATAGTTCGTTCCACCCTTGTCGGGTGGAACGCCACTAGAACAGATAAACTTGATTTGAATATCCCAAATATTTTCAATACTGACTTGGCAAGTTTTCCCGCCTAAAGTTCAAGGTGAGTGAACTGTTACTTTTCTTTTTTATAAAAGAAACAAAAACCTTTCCAAGCGCAGAACTCGCGCACATGTGTCGCGTATCAAAGTGATCGCAGAAACAGAAGTTATTCAATTAAGGCTTGGCTCAAACAACTGTGCTTGGGCCCCACGAAGTAAATCTCGGGATTGATCATATTTTAAAAGCAAAAGCTAAAAGCTCACGATAATAAAAATAGCCAACACACAAATAGCCTATGCATCAAAATTACATTTCAATCGATTTAATATACGGTATTGGCTAATGGCGGCAGGACGCCGCCTATTTTGCGCTGGGGTTATAGGGATATAGCCCTCAGCGCAAAGAAAGTTTTTGCTTCCTTTTTTTAAAAAGTAAGAGAACAAACTCGCTCACAGATGACGAAAAGCAGTAAGACTTGCCGAGGGAATACTGAATAATATCTAGAGGACTTATTCGGCGACCGGCCAAGTTGTCCAAGTCTTATCTTAATGGAGCGTAAGACCCCCACCGAGATTAGGTGGAGGATATAAGCGACTGGCGTAAGCCATGCGACATATTTTGTCGTAAAGGTGTACCTATCTCCCACTTAAATAAGTCGTAAATGTTAAACTAAGCCAATGAAAACACTCAAATTGCGTATCAAAGACAAACATG
>JASLIY010000217.1 GCA_030152675.1 Acinetobacter sp. | reverse complement strand
GGCAAATAATGCTTTCTTAAGACGAGGTAATTTGCCATCTTTGAGCAAACCAGCACGGTGTGAAACCCCAACCAATGTTCCGGTTGAGTCAAACAAATCGACCAAGAAGAAAACGAAGATCACGCCAATCATGCTGGCCGTAAACAGTCCATTAAAATCCATTTGCAACAAAGTCGGTTGGATCGATGGGATCTCACCCACGATGCCTTGAAATTTGTTTAAGCCCATGAGGGTGGAGATCACGGTCAAGGCCAAGATACTGATAATAATCGCGCCTTTGACCTTGAACTGATGCAAAACCACGATCAAGAAAAAGCCTAAAAACACCAGTAATACGGTCGGTTGGGTAATATCCCCAAGTCCAACAATGGTTGCTTCTTGGTGCACGATAATGCCAGCATTTTTTAAGGCCACCAGTGCCAAGAACAAACCAATCCCACCACCAATCGCGAACTTCAACGACATTGGAATCGAGTTGACGATTGCTTCACGGATTTTAAACATGCTGATCGAAATGAAGATCAAGCCCGAAACGAACACGGCGGCCAAAGCCGTTTGCCAAGGCACACCCATCGATTGGCAAACCGTGAAAGTAAAGAATGCGTTCAAGCCCATGCCGGGTGCCAGTGCGATCGGATAGTTCGCCACCAGCCCCATGACAAAACAACCAATCGCTGCTGACAAACAGGTCGCAACAAAGACAGCGCCAAAGTCCATCCCCGTGAGTGACAAAATGCCAGGGTTGACGATGATGATGTAGCACATGGTCAAGAATGTGGTTAAACCCGCCAGGAGTTCAGTTTTAAAATTGGTGTGATTTTCACTCAGTTTAAATAAGCGTTCAAACAAATTCGCAGATGAATTTGGATTTGCCATCGATGAGCTCCTGTGGAGGTTGAGCTATTAGTGGGTCAATTAAATCTAGCTATGGGGAGAAAAATCGCATAGCTAAGTGGTCAAACATTCACGCTTGAATATTCAAACATTCAATAGAGACAGGATATTCATGATCAGATATTCATAAAATGTACCAAGACACCAATAAATGCCTTGCGCACAGAATAAAACTAAAAAAAGCTGCATTTTGAGCAGCTTTTTACACTTTTATCTTTGCACCTGATCGATCAAACATCTGTTCAAGTCAATTTTGGCGAATTATAACATAGCAAAAGATGAAATTGAGCAAATCACAGTGCGCCAAAGCAGCGGATTGAACGGCTGGCGCCGACGTGTACCAGCGATACAAGCTTGACAGGGTCTAGTGTTTGCCGTGTTCAGTCCGATCAGACGGATACTGCTGCATTGCATACCTTCGCAGTGTCCACGGTCGCTTGTGCTTTGGTGACCACGCGTGTCGGCAGTTGAACTTGATCCAGCTCTGCTAAGGCGTGTTCCACTTTGCTAATGGTACGATTGACATTGCTTTCAGCCAAATGATAGTCCGCTGCCAATTGTAATTGGGTGCGACCATGACCTAAATAATTGAGGGTCAACAGCAACTGGTCTTCTAATGACAAGGAGTGTGGACGCCCTGACTTCTTTTTACATTGCTCTGAATGCATCAGGCATTTTAACATCAAGGCAAAATCTATACGACTTACCCCCGTGAACCGTTCAAATTCCACATCAGTGATGTGAATTAAATTTTCAAATTTCATCATAAACAACTTGTATATGCAGCTCATCACTTGCGCATTTTGGGTCGAGGTGCCCAATATTGTGCAACAGGTGAATCTCAATATTTTCGACAGGTATACAACTTTGCAGACGATCTCAACGCAGCGCTTGGTCTTCATCGCAACAAAGTCTTATTGTTGAAAGTTGAAGTGCAGCAAAGATTGATCTGGATCTATCCGTGTTCTAACATCGATTCTGCGATCGCTGCTGAATGCTCACTCACCTTCATTATGTAGTATCGTTCATCAATGAATACTTGATACCGTGCACAACTATACAGTAAACAGTTGATTATTTAGCATTAACTTATTATATGGTGGTATTTACTGCGTTTATAACAGCAGCTTAAAAAATAAGCGCCATCACAGCGTGACGGCGCTTAGCTTTATTTTTCAGGAAGTGGCACTGGCTTATTATTGTTCATTTTTTAGTATTCAAACCCATGTTCTCATTCTCGCTTTCAGCGCTAAACGTCATGGGATTTCTGCACTTGTGTATCCTGACACGACAGAACCGCTTAGATGCAAAGTCTTCAGAGTTTGAACGGGTTTTTAGAGTCTTCCTTAACTCATAATCTTAACAGCACGATCTATGCCATGTGTTAAATCCCTGCCGATTGAAATCAAGTAGAAACAAGTAAGGGCTTAGAATTTAAAGCTATAACTGCTCACGATTCGATTCTCCACATAGGAGCGACCATAGTTATTGTCATAGTTAATATTGAGCCAACGTAGGTCTAAACCTTTAAAACGCCCTTCTTTGACCACATAGCTCAGTTGAGTTGCCAACTCTGATTCTTTGGCATCCTGCCGTTGCCGTACCGCATAATCATCGCCCCGAATATATTTGATACTCAAATTTAGATTGGGCAATAACCAATCCAGTTGATGACTGAGCACAAAGTGTAGCGATCGCTCATTGGCACTCCCAAAGATCCCTTGAGTCCAGTTAATAAAGTCCAGTACCGGCACATAACCATCTAGTTTTGGAAAGTCCCCCTTGCCGTCGATCTTTTGATAGCCGATCCCGAACGAGGTATTGCCGTATTTAAGGTCCTGCAATACACCATAATATTGGTTATCGATCTCGCCCAGTTTGGATCGTCCAGTATCAAAGCTGCTATAAAAACGCAATTTGGTATTCAAGACCAGATCCGCCACAGGTTGCTGAAAGTTAAGCCCGATCGAGACCTGATCATAAAGATCCATTAAGTTTCCATAATAGAAATTCAGTTTGAGTTGAGCGTCTGGTTGTAGATTGAAATTGAGATAATTCAGCGCCTCAGTTTTGATGTTTTTCACGGATAAGGGCTGAAAGCCATTGCCATTACGTGGCGAGATTCGATTGATGCGTCCCAGTTCAAACTTATAGTTTTCTTCAAATGTGCCGCGATAGACCAAGCCTTGATAGAAAGTCGCCAACTGACGACTGGCATCGCCGGTGACCAAGGGTGTATTCAACCATTGCTCACCCCAACTCAGTTCATGTATTTGATTGTGATCTGGATGGTATTTGAGTCCGATCGCAGCACCGAGTTTATGATAATCCGTGGCTTGTTTTCTCTGCTGAGGATCAAACGGTATGATCGTATCATCGGTCGATTTACTTTGACTTAAACGATGTGCATATTGCGCTGAGCCAGTCACCGTGGCATCTAGCACCTCACTCAGTGCCTGCTGTGCCCTAAGCTTGGTCATGACCCCTTGGCTCCAACTGCCTAAACTTGGAATCTGCTGATCATAGTCTCGATCCGCATACAAATTGCGCAGGCTCATCTCACCTTTGACCTCAATTGCAGTGGCTGTATTGATCCATCCTACCCCCAGACTGACCACACCCCATAAGCATATTCTTGTTCTGAATGACTTGAACTTGCATAAGTATTTCCCTGTCTTCATCCCTGTACTCCATGTTGGTTTGGCCATATTCAGCGGATCTGGCCATGCTGTTGATCTCATCATCTGATGGATGATCTGATGATCTAGTCTGGTGATCTGGCATCCATTGCCGATCAGGATCATTGCGTGAGTGCTTTAAAGTGCTTTAAAAAGGTGCTTGCCAGGCATGCGATTGTTCGCCAGCTAAAAACTCGCGCTCGCTGATCAAAGTATTGCGCAAATGACCAATGCCTTCGATCTCCACCACCACTTCAT
>JASLIY010000175.1 GCA_030152675.1 Acinetobacter sp. | reverse complement strand
GGATACCACGATACCATCGGCACCAAAACGCACTGCATCTTTGGCATCTTCAGGGTCTAAAATCCCTTTGATCACCATTGGGCCATCCCAGAAATCACGAATCCACTCTAGATCTTTCCATGAAATCGACGGGTCAAAGTTATTGCCCAACCAACCGATATAGTCTTCAAGTCCAGTCGGTTTGCCGAGATATTTAGAGATATTGCCCAAGTCATGTGGACGCCCCATGAGGCCAACATTCCAAGCCCAATGTGGATGCATGCAAGATTGCATATAGCGACGCATCGCTGCATTTGGTCCACTCATGCCACTGTGTGCGTCACGATAGCGCGCACCTGGCACTGGCATATCGACAGTAAACACCAGCGTTGAACAACCAGCTGCTTTGGCGCGCTCTAAGGCATTGCGCATAAAGCCACGGTCACGCAGCACATAAAGCTGGAACCACATTGGACGGTTGATCGCTGGGGTCACTTCTTCGATCGGACAAACAGATACGGTGGATAACGTAAATGGAATCCCTTTTTTATCTGCAGCAACTGCGGCTTGAACCTCACCACGGCGCGCATACATCCCGGTCAAACCCACTGGCGATAAGGCCACTGGCATCGACAAGGTTTCATCAAACAGCTTGGTTTCCAAACTGAGTTCAGACATGTCATTCAACACACGCTGTCTTAACGCGATCTTAGATAAATCTTCGACATTGCGTTTAAGAGTATGTTCCGCGTAGGCGCCACCGTCGATATAGTGAAACAAAAATGGCGGTAAACGTCGTTTGGCTGCTTCGCGATAATCATTAGCAGACGAAATAATCATGGTTTATATCCTGTTTAATCGACTTGAACGCTGGCGACGAGCTTCTTCCTCGTCAATCGAGCGCACTTGTTGAATGACAAATTCGATATGGCCACACACGGCGATGCGTGCAGCTTCTGGATCTTGACGCTCAATAGCGTCCATCACTTGGAAGTGTTGGTCATGTAATTGATCAAAACGATGTGTTTCGGAATAGACTTTGCGTCGACCCAACACCACGTTATATTGCAGCAAGTCAAATAGACCGCGCATCACTTGAATCAGCACCAAATTGTGTGAGGCTTCTGCGATGGCCAAATGAAAATGTGCATCGGCCAAGGAGGCCTGATCGGCATCGCCGAGCGCTTGAAAATGGGAGATGCGCTCATAGCATTGTCGAATTTTAATACGGTCTTCTTCGGTGGCGCGTTGTGCGGCATACCAAGCGGTGCCGCCTTCAAGCACCATACGTGCTTCTTGAACATCAAAGCGATAAGACGGATCTTCATCCATCAAATCGCTGAGGGGTTGGACGATTCGCAACTTCGACCAGTTGGTCGGCAGTTGCTGTAGAAAGTTACCTGCGCCGACTTTACTGATCAAAATACCCGAGCTGATCAATTGTTGTAGCGCTTCTCGTAGCGAGGAGCGCGAAACGCCAAGCTGTTCACACAACTTGCGTTCCGCAGGCAAGCGGTCTCCGACTTGCATATTCTGCTGTTCGATCAACAGTTTTAAACTTTGTACGACTTTATCGGAGACTTTCATAGGACCTTCCTTGCTTCCGTTTTATGGAATCATCCACGGGAATACGTATGCTTGTAAAGTCACAATGATACCAATCATCACGGTAAATACGAGACTGTGCTTGACGGTAAAACGGAATAAATCTGACTCTTTACCGACCAAGCCCACTGCCGCACAGGCAATCGCAATCGATTGTGGAGAGATCATTTTTCCGGTCACACCCCCACTGGTATTCGCCGCAACCAACAACACTTCAGGCACTCCAATTTGCTGTGCAGTCGTGGCTTGTAGCGCCGAGAACAAAGCATTTGCAGAGGTATCTGAACCCGTCAAGAACACGCCTAACCAACCCAAGAAAGGTGAGAAGAAGGTAAATGCATCGCCCGTATGTGCTAGTGCCAAGGCCAACGTCGCAGACATACCAGAGTAGTTAGCGATAAAAGCAAAGGACAACACCATCCCGATTGAGAAAATCGGCACACGTAGCTCTTTCACGGTTTCAGCAAAAGTTGAGACTGCATCAGAGGCTTTCATTTTCAAAAACACGATACTAATCACAGCCGCAATCATGATCGCTGTTCCCGTAGCCGAGAACCAATCGAACTTAAAGATCGCGTCATAGTCTTTGATCTCAGGCACGACAGGAGGCAGTTTCTGTACCATTTGATGTAGATATGGCACTTTGATCGAAATCACCAGATCTTCTAAAGCACCGCCCTTCACAAACAATTGTTTGAACGGTTGTACACTCCATAGCGTAACCATCGCAGTCAAGATCGCAAATGGCGACCATGCTTTGGCAATTTGAGCCAGGGTGTATTTCTTGTCTTTTTCCGCAACCAAGGCTTCATCGACTTGGACTTCATCTTGTTTAAAACGGAAAATATGTTTTGGCTGCCAGAACTTCAACAAGATGGTCAAGCTGACCAAAGATGCAATCGCAGCGGTGATGTCAGGAAGTTCAGGACCCACATAGTTCGCAGTCAAGAACTGCGCCAGCGCAAACGAACCACCGGCCACAATCACTGCAGGCCAAGTTTCTTTAACCCCGCGCCAGCCATCCATGATCGCCATGATCCAGAACAATACGATCGGCACCATGATCGGCAATTGACGTCCCACCATTTGGCTGACGGCCATGGTATCGACACCAGAGACTTGCCCGGCCACGATGATCGGAATCCCCATCGCACCGAAGGCAACCGGTGCCGTATTCACGATCAAACACAGACCTGCGGCATACAACGGTTTAAAGCCAAGACCCACCAACAATGCAGCGGTGATTGCCACGGGTGCACCAAAACCTGCAGCACCTTCCAAGAAAGTACCGAAGGCAAAGCCCACCAATAGCATTTGTAAGCGTTGATCTTCGGTCAAAGATAAGATCGAAGAACGAATAATATTAAATTGCCCGGTTTTCACTGACACTTTGTACAGGAATACCGCGCCAATAATGATCCATGAAATCGGCCATAGACCATAGAAGAAACCATAAACCACTGAGGCCAATGCCATAGCCGTCGGCATTTCATAGGCAAACAAGGAAACTAACAGCGCCAACACCACCGTAATGGTGCCCGCCACACTGCCCTTCATCCTAAATATGGCCAGTGCAAAAAAGAAAAATATGATTGGAATAAGC
>JASLIY010000351.1 GCA_030152675.1 Acinetobacter sp. | reverse complement strand
AGCGTACCCGTGCAAACTGTCAGCATTGACAGTTACACCGATGATGTTGATCCGCTGCAAGGTAACTTTGGTTCAGGTACAAGTACCAACGACACCACACCGTTGTTGAACTTAACTTTGACTGGCACTTTGGCTGCGGGCGAAGTGGTTGCGGTGTACCGTGATGGCACTTTGTTGGGTAACGCGACTTTGGTCAACGGTAATCAATACTTCTATGCCGACAGTGGTCTCGTCGATGGGCAAAGCTATGTCTATACCGCGCAGGTGATCGATGCTGCGGGGAATCTTGGCCCGATGAGTGCTGCGTTTAACTTAAGCGTAGACACCAGCGTACCGACTCAAACCGTCAGTATTGACAGCTACACTGATGATGTTGATCCGCTGCAAGGTAACTTCGGTTCAGGCACAAGTACCAACGACACTACACCATTGTTGAACTTGACTGTGACCGGCACATTGGGTGCGGGCGAAGTGGTCGCGGTGTACCGTGATGGCACTTTGTTGGGGAATGCGACCTTGGTCAGCGGTAGTCAATACAGCTATGCCGACAGTGGTCTCGTTGATGGTCAAAGCTATGTCTATACCACCCAAGTCATCGATGCCGCTGGTAATGCGGGCACAATGAGTGCAGCATTTAATCTCACAGTCGATACCACAGTACCGGTGCAAACTGCACTTATCGACAGCTACACTGATGATGTTGATCCGCTGCAAGGCAACTTCGGTTCAGGTACCAGTACCAACGATACTTCACCGTTACTGAATCTGACGGTGACGGGTACGCTCAATCCGGGTGATGTGGTCGCGGTATATCGTGACGGCACACTGTTGGGTAACGCAACTTTGGTCAGCGGTAATCAATATAGCTATGCCGATAGCGGTCTCGTCGATGGTCAAAGCTATAGCTATAGCACCCAGATCGTCGATGCAGCCGGTAATACTGGCACGATGAGTGCGGCATTTAATCTCACAGTCGATACCACAGTACCGGTGCAAACCGTGACGATTGACAGCTACACAGATGATGTTGATCCGCTGCAAGGTAACTTCGGTTCAGGCACAAGTACCAACGACACCACACCTTTACTCAATTTGACCCTGACCGGCACTTTGGCTGCAGGCGAGGTGGTGGCGGTGTATCGTGATGGCACTTTATTGGGTAACGCGACTTTGGTCAGCGGTAGTCAATACAGCTACGCCGACAGTGGCTTAGTCGATGGCCAAAGCTATGTCTATACCACTCAAGTGATCGATGCCGCGGGGAATCTTGGCCCGATGAGTGCTGCGTTTAACTTAAGCGTAGACACCGCGCCGCCAGCGGTGTTGGACGTGACCACCACCTTTACTGTGGATGTGGATACTGCAAATGGGGTCCCCATTGCAGGCTTTACCACCACCACGACGGCGACCAATACCGATCTTAATACACGGGATAGCACGCCAACCATGGCCAGTGGAACACTCAATCGGACTTTGGCTGCAGGTGAAATGCTACAAATTTCGATGGATGCGGGGGTGTCATGGCAGGATGTAAGTAGCTTAAGCGGACTGAATTGGACCTTGGGCTTAACCGATACATACAGCACAGATAGCATCGTGAACTTCCAGTTCCGTGTGCGTGATGTCGCGGGCAATACTACCAATTTGGTTGGACAAGATCAGACGCTCAATATAAGTTTAACGACGCCTGATGGCATTCTCATCGCGCCCAATATCCTCACTCAGACCAATGATATTACGACCTATACCTTCAATAACACGCTATATGGCAATTTAAGCGCGGGTCTTACTGTGGCTTTGGTGAATGACGTCAATAACAATGGGATGTGGCAAGAAGGAATTGATCAGGTGATTGCTCAAGCCGTTGTTGCGGCTGATGGAAGTTGGAGTTTTCTGAGCGAATTACCAGCAGGTGCCTTAAGTTTGAGTTTTATGGTGTGGGATGCCGCGGGTAACGTATCTGAAATGAGCCCGGTCACGCAGGTGGGGGTTGGTTCAGGTACTGTTGGTAGTCAACTCATCACCACGACTTGGGGGGGCACTGCAACAGCAACTTATGGCATGAGTGTCGCAGCGTTAGGCCTGAGTACGGATGGGAATTGGAACTTCTTCCAAAGTGTTCGCTCATTGACGGGTACAGCAGCCTTTGCTGGCCGTGTATATGATGTACAGGGAAATAGTTACAGCTCCACTTATTTGGCAGAGCCGACTGTGGCCAATGGGGGCGGATCAGTGACAGCATCTGCTGCATATGGTCATACCGTCACTTCGGCGGTATTTGCAGATATTAACCGTGATGGTTATATGGATGTAATGACACAAATCAGTGAGTATGATAACTCCGCAACTGTGTATTGGATGCAAAATAGCGATGGCAGTTATAGCCCTAAAAAACTGGCAGAAGGCACCACTGTTCATATCGGCGGGGTGATTGCTTATGATCGCATTGGCAATGGCTATCTTGACTTTGTATTGGGTGACTCTGCTTCGGACTCGATCACTTTTGTTGAGAATAATGCGGGTGTGTTATCCGTCGGTAATGGGGTAAACGGTGCATGGACCAGTATGCCGGCTTCAGGGGCTTTCGCTGTTAGCAATGGTCTAGGGACGAGTAGTGTGACTGGGAGCAGTTTGCCGACGAATCTGGCTATTTTTCATGAGCTTTCTACAGTCGATTTGGATAATAACGGCACCATCGATATCCTTGCAAACGTGAATTATAACGGTGCTACTGCGACCGGTGATTCTTCAAGAGGATTGGCCATCTTATACAACTCAGGGACCAGTTCCGGGTTTACCTATGTCAACAAAGCCAACGTTTTTGAAGGTGGCTCAGCCGTGCGCGATGAACCTAACTCATTGATGTCTATGACTTACGCGGATTTCAATGGTGATGGTTGGCTAGATCTCTATATGAATCGAGGCGCTAAAGCTGGAGTCGCTTCAAATGAAAGTCGGATCTATCTCAATGATGGTACAGGCCAGCTCAATGCGACCGATGCTCAGGCGCTGTGGTTTGGTGATACCAGAGCAGGTGGTTCATCTTTTGCGATTGACTGGAACCTTGATGGCAAGATGGATGTAGTCGAAGTCCCAGCCCAAGCCGTGGTTGGCACGCAAATTACCACGGCTTCTGCCGCTGTTTTATATCTTAACAGCGGGACGGGGGTATGGGGAGCAAGTCCGATCAGTTTGAGTGGTAGTTATAGCAATATTACCGGTGCTGAAGCAGTGGATTATGACTGGGATGGTTCAGTAGATTTGGTCCTCTATCGTGCAGGCACCAATGCGACGGTCGGAACGACGGATAATGCTGCACCGAGTATCCTGATTCGCAATAGCAATATTGCTGCAGATGGCACCAGTATGCATGTGCGGATTGTGGATGGGCAGGGGATCAATGCCTATTATGGCAACACAGTCAAACTCTATGATTCCAGTGGTGCATTGGTCGCTACGCAAGTGATTAATCCACAGTCTTCTGCCGCAAGCAACAGTACAGGCATTGTCAATTTTTATGGACTCAATGCCAATGAAACTTATTCGATACAGTTACTTCGGATCAGTAATGGTGTTTCAGATAACGTTGGCGGTGTTGCCAGTTTAGGTGGATATAGCAACACGACTATCAATAGCAGTTGGACCGGACTACAAGCGGGTAAAGCCAATGAAGCCTTTGTCTTGACTGCGGAATCAAGTAGTGCAGTCAACAATAGTGTCAGCAATGCGGTTGGAATCATCGGAACGGGCTATAACGATCACTTCTTTGCTTCCTTAGGCAATGATCACTATAACGGAGGTGGTGGTTGGTTGACCGATGCATTTGGTCAAAATCAGTGGGTGGCTGTCGGTGGTCGAGATATCTTGGACTATAGCCGATTGGCCAATGCCAGTGTCACGATTGATGCGGTTGCTGGCACTGCGATTAAAGTGGTGGGAGGCGTCACCTCTACGGATACTTTTGAAAATATTGAAAGTTTTGTTGGGGGCAGCGGCAATAATAGCTTTACCGGATCAGGTGCTGATGAGGTCTTCATCGGAGGTGCCGGCAATGATACTTATCATATTGCAAGCGGCGGCAGTGACACGATCTACTTTAAACTGCTCAATGCGACCGATGCCACAGGCGGCAATGGTACTGATATTGTCGATGGCTTTCATCTCGGGCGAGTCGGCATAGATCCAGATGCCGATATCGTGGATATTCATGAATTGCTGAGTAGCTATACCGGAACTGCAGGACTATATCAGGATACAGATGGGCTAAAATTGGATATTGCTTCGAGCACCTTACAGCAATATTTACAGGTGGCCAATGATGGTACCAATACCACGATTGCAATCGATCGCGATGGCGGTGGTGATAGCTTTAGCACCGTGTTGACCTTGAATAATGTGCAAACCGACCTAGTCACTTTGTTATTTAATAATCAATTGGTGATTTAAGCCAACTCGATTTACGTTTGAACGCTGAATTTAATCGAGAGTAGAAAAACCGAACAACCATGATATTTCGATATCATGGTTGTTTTTGTTTTAGACATGCTCGAGGGTTAAAGCACAATGCTTTAGCTTTGGTGTTTAAGTCAGATGTTGAGTTTGAGTTTGAGTTCGAATGTGAATGTGAGGGGGAATTGTCGATTTACTTGCTTGGAGCTATTTGGGTTTATTTGATGGTATTTTGGGTTTTAGTTTTTATATGACTTGATTAATATTTGGCTGTTTATTGAGTGTGTTATTCTAAATTTTATTATTATATCTAATATATTTGAGTGCTTATTATAGTTCATATTTTTATGCCATCTTAATGCGTGTTTTTATGCGAATATCCATGGTTCTTATGGCTGGTTTAGCCTGTGAGTTAGAAATTTATACTGATTATATTATGTAAAAAGTATTTTAACTGCAATTTAAAATAACCTAAGAATTAAATTTTTCTTGTTTAAATGCATAATTAATAATGGGTAAAAATCAAATATTTTATTGGTATTTTTTATTGAATAACAGCTATTTATCTTTATCTCGGTGTGGTTGTTATTTTGTGTATCTTCACAGCGTATATATAGTTTGACTGCACTAACAGTATTTATTTTTTTTGTGTTGAGCTTGCTGTTTGTTTGATCTAATTTTAATAGTCGGTTCCATAACCGTAAAAATCATAAAACATAATTATATGTCGATTGTATGTCGATTGGATTGTTCATCCTAGAGGATATGACATGTCTGAAATAAAAGTAATTTCCAAAGAAACACATCAGGTTTTAGAAAGTACATCAAATAATACCGCTTCAGTGACTGAGGCTTCCGTTGTTGTTGTTCAGGTTAGTAGGAATAATGTTGAAAAGATTTTAAGAGAAGGTAATGATGCAGTTGTTATTTTAAATAGCGGTGAAAGAATCATTATTGCTAATTTTTTCCCGAACGCTGGTTATGATACAGAAAATAGTCTCGTATTTGATGAGGGGCAGAATAAACTTGTTTGGGTACAGTTTACTGATGCGAATGGGGCATTATTAGAGAATATTACTTATAACTTAATCGATAGTATTGAGCCCTTACTCTACCATGAGGGTGCGAGTAATATGTGGGCTTGGTTGGCCGTACCTTTGGCAGCAGCGGGAATTATTGCTT
>JASLIY010000029.1 GCA_030152675.1 Acinetobacter sp. | reverse complement strand
CGACTTTGATCGCGACACGACCTTCTCGAACACTTCCCACAATGATTTGAATTTTCATTTTTTAGCCTTGATTAAGTGATGCACTTTTAATGTATCGAAAAAATGTGGCGATGAGTGTAACGCAATGATTAAAAATTTCTTTTAGGCATAAAAAAAAGCCCACAAGTTGTGTCCAACTTATGGGGTTCAGTTCATAGAGGGCTTTTTTGATAGGTCCTAGAGACGCTTTACATTAATTTAATCCCTTGCTGTCCAGCAGGGGTCACTTTAAAGATCTCGACTTCAAAGGTAATGTTCTTACCCGCGAGTGGATGATTAAAGTCAATTTCAGTGATATCGTCATTGACAGCGCTGACCACACCGACCAAGCTGGCTTTCGCTTTATCTTCAAACTCAATCATTTGACCGATTTCAGGGCGTTGCTCAAATTTGATGGTATCGAAACGTTGGATATTTTCAGGGTTCCAAGGTCCAAAGGCATCATCTGGCAATAAGCTGACAGTACGACGATCGCCAGCGCGTAAACCAAACAGCGCCTTTTCAAAACCAGGCAAGAGACTGCCATCACCAATGATCAAACTGACCGGTTCATCACGGCTACGGGTATTGTCAATTTCAATGCCGCTTTCAATGGCAACCGAGAAATGTAAATCGACTTTAGCACCATCGCTAATGCGAATTTCTTCATTTGGATGAATAATCTCAGTCATTTTGTTCGCTCGCACGTTGAATTCGTTTCTTTTCTAAGAAGAAAGTGTCAATTAACAATAAAATCACGCCTAAAGTAATGGCGCTATCGGCCAAGTTAAAGGCCGGGAAATGATTGTTTTGATAATAGACGTGAATAAAATCAACCACATAACCTAGCGAGATGCGGTCGATCAGGTTACCTAAGGCGCCACCTAGGATCAGGGCAATTGCGATCGGCAATACCATGATTTTTTTAGGCATACGCATGATCCAAACCACAAACACGACAGAAACAACAGCTGCTAATCCAGTAAACAGATAGTGTTGCCAGCCGCCCGCATCGGACAGAAAGCTAAATGCAGCGCCATAGTTATGCAGCAGCGTCCAGTTTAAAAATGGCATGACGGGAACAGGTTCACCGTAGACCAGATGTGCACTGGCGATTGATTTGGTCCATTGATCCAGCGCAACGGCGAGGACACTAAGTCCTAGCCATATGATGTTGCGTGGATAAAACTGAAACAGACCTTTCGGACTTTCAGGTTTAGGCATATTTTCTCACTTCGCCACCACCTGTGACGTTTAGAATACAACGACCACACAAACCAGGATGGTCAGCATGTGTATTCACGTCTGGCAGGACATGCCAGCAACGTACACATTTTTCACCATTCGCTGCGGAAACTTGAACACGTAAACCTGATAGATCGGTTGCTTCGCCTTGCTCAGCATAGTCATGCACGATGGCTTGAGAGGTGATGAGTACGAAACGTAATTCATCATCTAACTGATTTAAGACTTTCTGCAAATCAGCATCTGCCCACAATTCAACTTTGGCAGACAAGTTACTGCCGATGATTTTCGCGTTACGTGCTGCTTCAATTTGCTTGTTGATTGCAGATTTAACTTGGATCAGTGTTTGCCAATCCGCTTCTGAAATCAGATTCGCACTTGATGCGACAGGGATGTCATACCAAAGCGCAGTGAAGACGTAATCTTCTGATTGCTCTGGGATTAATGGCCATGCCTCTTGTGCGGTAAAGCTAAGAATTGGACTCATCCAACGCACAAAGGCTTGTACGATGTGATACAGCGCAGTTTGTGCTGAATGACGCGCTTGTGAGTCAGCTTTACTGGTGTACTGACGATCTTTGATGATGTCGAGGTAGAAACCACCCAAGTGATTGATACAAAAGTTAGTTAGGCTGCTGCAGACTTGGTGGAAGTTCATGTCTTGATAGGCTTGCTGAATGGTTTTTTGCACTTCAGCCGCACGTTGCAAGATATATTGGTCCAGTGCAATTAACTCATCGACTGGCAAACTCTCTGTGCTTGGTTTAAAGCCATTTAAGTTGGCCAACAAGAAACGTAAGGTATTGCGAATACGGCGATAGCTGTCGCTGACACGGTTGAAAATTTCTTTACTGGCCGCGATCTCATAACGATAGTCACTTGAGGCAACATATAAACGTAGACCATCCGCACCCAATTGCTTGATGATGTCATCGAGTGGAATAAAGTTACCCAATGATTTGGAAAGCTTACGGCCTTTTTCATCTACGGTGAAACCGTGAGTGAGCAAGGCTTTGTATGGTGCTTTACCGGTCACCGCCACTGAGGTTAATAAAGAAGATTGGAACCAACCACGATGTTGGTCTGAACCTTCTAAGTAAAGATCAGCAGGGGCTTGTAACTCTGGGCGTTGTTCGAGTACGCCAGCATGGGTTGTACCGGAGTCAAACCATACGTCTAAGGTATCGCGTACACAGTTATATTGCTCAGCTTCATCACCGATAAAGTCTTTGGCTTCACGGTCAAACCAAGCACTAATACCTTCTTGCTCAATCAGTTGAGCCACTTGTTCAAGCAGTTCAGCCGTGCGTGGATGCAATTCATTGGTATCTTTATGCACGAAGAACGGAATTGGAACACCCCAAGTACGTTGTCTTGAGATACACCAGTCTGGACGACCGTCGATCATTGATTCAATACGGTTTTTACCCCAATCTGGGACAAATTGAATATCATTTTCGATCGCATCTAAAGCTTTTTGTCTCAGATGCTGAGCATCCATGCTGATAAACCATTGTGGCGTTGCACGGAAGATAATCGGAGTTTTATGGCGCCAGCAATGTGGATAGCTGTGCTTGATCACATGATGGGCCCAAAGCTTATTGTTTTGTTTGAGCAATTCAAGGATTTGTGGGTTGGCTTTGTAGATGTGTACGCCAGAGAAGATTGGCGCTGTTGGCAGATACACCCCGTTGCCACCGACTGGGTTGTCCACGGCAAGGTTATACGTTAAACCAACTTTATAGTCGTCAACACCGTGACCTGGCGCAGTATGTACCGCACCAGTACCGCTGGCTGCAGTCACATGCTCACCCAAGATCACTGGCACTTGGCGCTCAGCGAGGAGAGGGTGTTGCAAGCTTAGATGCTCAAGTACAGCACCTTTAAAGTCAGCTAAGACGCTTGGGTTTTCAAGTTGATAACGCTCACAAGCGGATTCAACCAGTTCTGCAGCTAAAATCAGATTTTGCGTACCGCGTTCGGTTTGAACCTGTACCAATTGATAGTCGATCTCGCTATGCAAGCTGACTGCTTGGTTGGCAGGCAAGGTCCATGGGGTGGTGGTCCAGATCACGATATCGGTTGCATCGGTGACGCTTACACCGAGACGGGTTGATAGATCATTAAGATCGACCACAGCAAAGCCGACATCGATGGCATCAGATTTTTTATCTTCGTATTCAACTTCAGCTTCAGCCAATGCAGAACCACAGTCCATACACCAGTTGACTGGTTTAAGACCAGGTTGGATATGACCCGCTTGTTGGATTTTACCCAAGGTACGTACGATATCCGCTTCTTGTTTGAAGTTCATGGTGAGATAAGGATTGTCCCAATCACCCAACACGCCCATGCGGATAAAATCTTTCTTCTGTAGATCAATTTGGGTGTAGGCATATTCGCGGCATGCTTTACGGAAATCCGAAGCATTGAGGTTAACGCCGACTTTACCGACTTTTTCTTCTACCTTGAGTTCGATCGGTAGACCATGACAGTCCCAACCCGGTACATAGGGTGCATCCATATCATCTAAGGTACGGCTTTTTACGATGATATCTTTGAGTACTTTATTGACCACGTGACCAAGGTGCAACGTTCCGTTCGCATACGGAGGGCCATCATGCAGAATATATTTTTTCTTTCCGATACGCGACTTACGAATTTGCTGATAAATGTCGTCGGCATACCACTGTTCTAACCATTTGACTTCACGTACCGCTAAATTTGCTTTCATCGCAAATTCAGTGCCTGGTAGGTTGAGTGTGGCCTTATAGTCCACGACATGTTCAGGAGTTTGCTTATCGCTCATGCAAGTTATCATCCAATTCAATCAGCTTAATGCGCTAACGCGTTTTTCAAAATATAAAATTTAAAAAGGAAATTTGGGTGTGTTTTGGCGAAATTCAAGCAGATTCGCCACATCATCATCAATTCCTTTACGGAGTGCCTCTAGAGACGGGTAGTTCAATTCGCCATGTAAGTAGCTGAGAAAGGTCACCCGCATCAACAAGCCATACAGATTAGCAGAAACATCAGGAAAATGAACTTCTAATCGCCATTCCGGGTGTGCTTGCTTGATTGCAGGGCGTGTTCCGACATTGGCCGCACCAAATAAAGCATGAGGATGATAGCCCATCACACCAGGAAGGCTCAGATCTAAGGCTCTGACTTTCTGAGTCAGTGATTCGGTCTCACAGACCACTTCCACTGCATAGATTCCATTTAAGCAGGGTCGATGTCTGCTCATTGCAACATTAATGGTGGGGAAGTTAATCGTGCGTCCAATCTGATCACCATATTGGACACGACCAATCATACTATAAGGGCGTCCGAGTAACTTTGCAGCGAGGGATAAATCCCCTGCTTGTAGGACTTGGCGAATACGTGTCGAACTTACTCGTTCACCATTGAGTTCTACGGTATGTAAGTTGGTGACATTGAAGCCATATTGTTTTAAAAATTGGCTGTTGCCTTGGCGGTTTTTACCAAAATGAAAATCATCACCGAGGACTAAGCTATGCGCATTAAGTTTGTTTTTAAGAATATCGGCAAAAGCATCTGCGCTCAGGCTGCGAAATGCATCGTTAAATTTTGCGATCACAATATAGTCGACACCGAGCTCAGTCAGGTATTCCACTTTTTCGCGTAAAGAGCTAATACGAGGCGGTGCCTCATAGCCTTTGAAAAATTCGAGGGGTTGGGGCTCAAAAATCATCACCATGGTTTTTAGATCATGGGGTTGAGCAATGTCTTTTAACTGCGAAATCATGGCTTGATGTCCTAAGTGGACGCCATCAAAATTACCAATCGTCACCGCAGTTTGGGGTAATTGTAGACTTGGAGATAAAGCATTAAGGCGTAACAGCTTCATGATTTCAAAATCAGCTTAACATTCAAAAGGAGTAATTTTGACATAATCTCATAATTTCGTCTTGTTGTTGTGTTTTTACTCAAAAATATTATTGCATCCAATATTGTGATCAGTAAAACTGATTAAACTTACAAATATAAATCAATTTAACTTATGTTGCGTGGCGCCTAGAATGTGATTGTTCACTTTATTGAGTAAGCCAGTGATGAATAAGCCATTTTACCAGCTCAAACAGCCATATGACATCATCCGCCAATTTACCCCTAATTGGTTCACCATGACCATGGGCACTGGTGTCGTTGCACTGATCTTGCCTGAATTTGCACCAGATCATGCCTTGCTTTGGCAGTCTGCTGGCTATTTATGGCAGTTCAATACACTGCTCTTCGTGCTATTCACGTTGCTATATATCTTGCGTTGGGTGATTTATCCGCATGAAGCGAAACAGATTTTCAAGCATCCAAGCATGGCACTTTTTTTAGGTGCGATTCCGATGGGCTTGGCGACGCTATTGAATGGATTTTTAAAATTTGGCCTAGTGTTATATGGCGAGATTGCCCTCACAATCGCACAGTATTTATGGTATCTCGATGTGATCTTGGCCGTGTTGATTGGGATAGCAGTGCCATTCTGTATGTTTAGCCGACAGCAACACCAATTGGGACAGATGACCGCGATGTGGTTGTTGCCAATCGTGGCATGTGAAGTTGCAGCGAGCTCAGGTGGATTGCTG
>JASLIY010000006.1 GCA_030152675.1 Acinetobacter sp. | reverse complement strand
TCGCGACGGTCAGAGACAAGCGCATATTTGATAGAAGAAGAACCGCAATTGATTACTAGTACTGAAGTAGACACGTTGAATTACCCAATTTATTAGCTGTGGTGAGTCGTCCTTGCTCAACTGTTTGCTCTATTTGTTGTGATGGCTGATCGCACAACAAACACAAAGTAGAGCAGCAATATCGATCAGGACTTATGTTGTAGCATGTGAATATTTTTCATCCTAGATAGACTTTAGGTGATTAGACTTAAGCACTATCGACCAATAACTAATGAATCACTAGGATTGATCAGTTAAAATTAACAATGTAACACTTCCAATTTAACAACTTCTGCGCACTGCTTCAAATTTGAACTGCACTTTTTTTGTTCTAAATGTAAAAAAACTCAGCATTTATAAAAATACTGAGTTTCATGTTTAGCGTATCGTCGTCAACGGTATGATCGACAAGTTAAGTGGCTTATTGGCGAATTTGTCCATCACCCAATACGATCCACTTCTGTGAGGTCAAGCCTTCTAAACCGACTGGACCACGTGCATGGATCTTGTCAGTCGAGATGCCGATTTCAGCACCGAGACCATATTCAAAACCATCTGCAAAACGTGTCGATGCATTGACCACCACGGAGCTTGAATCCACACGGGTCAAGAACTGACGGGCAAGACTAAAGTTTTCAGTGATAATGGCATCGGTATGATGCGAGCCATAGTGGTTGATATGGAGAATCGCTTCTTCCATGCCACTCACGACTTTGATCGCCAAGATTGGGCCTAAGTATTCGGTATACCAATCTTCTTCAGTTGCCGCGATCACTTGGTCACCCAAGATACGTTGCGTTTCAGCACAGCCTCGGAGTTCGACATTTTTTTCTGCATAAAGATCAGCAATATGCGGTAAGAATGCTTCAGCCACTTTCTCATCTACCAGCAAAGTTTCCATGGCATTACAGACGCCATAACGATGTGTTTTGGCATTCAATGCGATCGGGAGGGCTTTATGTAGATCGGCCTGTGCTTCAACAAAGACATGGCAGTTACCATCAAGATGCTTGATCACCGGGATACTGGCTTCTTTGGTCACACGCTCGATCAAACTCTTACCACCACGTGGCACGATCACATCCACAAATTGATTGAGGGTAATCAACTGTCCAACCGCAGCACGGTCTTTGGTTTTGATGACTTGTACGCAGTGTTCAGGCAGACCTGCAGCTTTGAGTCCATGTTGGATCGCGCTGGCAATGGCTTGATTGGACTGCAATGCCTCTGAACCCCCACGTAGGATGATGGCATTGCCGGATTTGAGTGCCAGTGCGGCTGCCTCAAGGGTCACGTTGGGACGCGACTCATAAATCATGCCGACCACACCGAGCGGTACACGCATTTTACCGAGTTGAATTCCGCTGGGGCGGAAGGCCAAATCTGTGATCTCCCCAATCGGGTCGGTCAAGCTGATGACATCATTTAGGCCGTGCAGCATGCCTTTAAAACGTGCCGGGGTCAGCTCTAAACGGTCAAGTAGCGCCTCATCGAGTTTTTGTGCGCGTCCTTGGCTCATATCGATTTGATTGGCGGCCAATATCTCGCTTTCACTGCGTTGTAGTGCGGTGTAAATCGCGGATAAGGCATTATTTTTTACATGCGTAGACGCACTCGCCAACAGCGCAGAGGCTTGACGAGCATTTTGTCCAACGACGTGCATATATTCCTCAATGGAATCTATCTCAATATGTTCTTGCATGATGATGATCGAGTAACTTAAAAATTTTTGATGTGACTTGATAGTAGCAGTCGCCACTTGAACAATCTACGCTTTGTTTTGAAATACAGTGCGGCGTGCTTAGAGAGTTGATTTTTCAGATCATTGACAAATTAATTTGACGAACGGTCAATTCGGTCGTTGCGGTGGTGTGAACTATCTGTATAAACTTAAAGCATAAGGATGGGACTGTAATTCAAATTATAAGGTTTTTTTGATACTTCATAAATGAATTGTCACCTAGCCTCATGGTTTGTGATCAGTTTAAAAAGTACAAGTGACTGATATAAACGAGCTTGCAAAAAAACAATAAAGCAAGCATGGAGGCAAAAATGAATTCCATTTTTCAACGGGATCAGCAACCCAATCACGAGCATCGTTCCGAGCTCAACCAATCCAATCTCAACCCACAACATGCTCAGAATGATCGAGACGCATTTTTTGATACCTACCATAAAGGCAGTTTTAAGACGCCTTGTCGGGAAAGCTGGATTGGGGGCTGGAAGATCGAGTACATGGCGATCGCAGACTCGAAAACCCGGGCCAATACCCCGATCGTGATCGTGGGTGGGGCATTTCAAAACTTCAACTCCTATAAATACTGTGTCGAGCAGCTGTTTGAAAAAGGTCCAGTGATTTTGATTGATTTGCCCTCATTGGGCGCCAATCAACAAATTTATAACCGCGATACTGGCGAGTCTGCTGCCACTTTAACCCTGCCTGCATTGTCAGAACTGATGGGGGAATGGCTGGATCAGGTGCAGATCGACAAGGTCTCAGTGATGGGCTTGTCTCTAGGCTCTGTGGTGGCTTCTTGTTTTGCGGATCAACGTCCAGAACTGCTGGATCGTATGATCTTGATGGGGGTGATGCAAGAGACCCGTAAAAGTTGGCGCATGCTACTTGAGGAGTCTCTGCTGTTGATGCAAGAGCAGCGTATGCAGGAGTTTGGTCAGGCGGTGATCTTGTATTTGATCAATCACGCCAAGCTAGATAAAACCCGGATGTCACCGACGGCACGACGTTTGTTTTTTCAACAGATGTCAGGCTTTGGCAATATGGAACAGCATCGTTATGAAATCAATTGCAACCGCTTGTTGCGTCTATCACACGTGCCGGTGCCGCGTTGTAAGACCTTGGTGTCCTGTGGTCAATACGATAGTTTCACCCTGCCATTTGAAAATGCCAACTTTGCCTTACAGTGTCCTGATATGCAGTTTGCCATGATTGCGGATGCCGATCATTTGCCACAACTGCAACGGCGCAAAGAAACCATGAACCTGTTTACCACTTTTCTCAAATGTGAACCGATCGACAAGGTTGAAGGGATTATTGCGCTGAACCGTGAACAACTGCAAAACTTAGAGCGACGTGGCGAAGCACGTATTGCTCTATCTGAGGATCGGACTTGCTTACGCCATGCTGAGACCGATGTTGAGGTTGCTGTACGCGTGCAGGATATCAATTACTTTGGGGTGTGCTTGCACTTAGAAGATCTTGAGTTACATCCCTTTGTGCGGAAACATCCGCGAGATTTGGCATTGTGCTTACGTGATCAAGATGGGGAGTTTCAAGTAGAGTGCTTGATTTTTGAAATCTCCTGTACAGAAATGCCAGCCCATCTGGCCCGAAGTGTAGAGCCGATCCAGATTCGCGCCTTGTTTAAACACGGCTCTTTTGAGATATCTGAGCGTTTACTGAATTTGATCGCACATGAAAAACATTTACTGGCTCGAGAACATTCAGTTGAGGTGAATGTTCTCGAGTTGGAATAAGTCCAACTAGATGATTCTGAATCAACGTCAACGTCAACGTCAACTTCAAGGACGGAGACTTGCATTGCTAGACATTGACTTGACGTTCATGTCCGCGTGCGCTGTGCATGAACGACCCAGACCAAATCCCCAAGATGTGCATCGTCAAGGGGAGTGCTCGCCGTAAGCCCAGCTGATACATCGTTGTTATTGTTATTGTTGTTGTGATCTGAGGTAGTCGCAGGTTGAATCACCTGAACATGTTGAAAGCCAGCCTGTTGAAAAAAGTGCTGAACCTGTTGCGGTGAGACAAAGTGAAAGCTAAAAGCACTGCGTGAGATCAGTTTCAAGAGTTTACTGCTACTCCAAATCACCTGAGCCAGTTTGTGTTTGATCGGTTCAGGATAGAGATCCGTCAGGTAGTGCAGTTGTTGAAAGCTCTGCCCATGTTGAGCAATGGATTGGATCAACTGTTGCAGCAGAGGTTTATCAAAATAATTAATCAAGCCTTCACTGATCACCACCAAGCGCTGTTCAGGATTGAAGTGTTCAAAGGCTTGTTTAAACTCATCACTAAATAAATCAAAGGCCATGACCTCTGGGCTGTATTGCTCGATGTGTTTTAAGGCCTGCTGTTTGGTCTGTGCCATCGCCGGTAAGTCGAGCTCACGATAGTTGATCCCCGGATAGTGCTGGCGAAACCACCAGCCGCGTGGAGAGAGTCCCGCAGCGATTTCTAAGACTTGTAGCTGAGGATCATCTGCGAGTAACTCGGTCAGCTGTGCATCAAGCAGTTGATGTCGCGTTTTTAAGGTGCTGCGCATGCTGGCCCCTAAAAATTTTTCGGCGCAACTTTCAAAAGGATGTGCCAGTTGTGCCAAAAACTTACCTTGCGGGGTGGCGAGTTGCGGATGGGAAATACCCATTTTGTACCAGATGTAGCCGGTATAGTGTGCGGTAAACGAAATATGTCGATGTTTTGAAGCTACGTTTTTGTTCATACTCATCCTGAAGTACTTTTAAGTCTTTTTAGGTTTTTTACAGTTCAAGCAGTTTAGCACGCCAACAAGTAACACATCCTTGTGTCATAAGTTAGGTGTTTTATTGTTTTTTGTGGTGGGCTTAGACGAAGGATTGTTTAAATGCTTCGATCTGTTGTTGGGTCTGCTGCCATGTAGCGCCTAAGTCTAGATCGCCGATGACTTTGTGCTCTGGGATCTGACCACGCATCCGTGAGAGACGTGCTTGGTTCGGCGGTGCAAGATCTTTGATGGCATCGAGTGCCAGTAGCGCCGCGTCACGATCATTGCACACCAAACCCATATCGCAGCCTGCATTTAAGGCCGCAAGGATACGTGCATCTGCATTTCCAGCGATTCCCGCGGCTTGCATACTTAAATCATCTGAGAACAACACGCCATCATAGTTAAGTCGTTGTCTAAGGATGGTTTCGATCCAAAACGGTGAAAAGCCAGCAGGGTTTGGATCTACTTGGTCATAGATGACATGGGCAGGCATCAGCGCATCGAGTTGTGGCTGTAACTGAATAAAGCTTTGCATGTCTTGTTGATAGATCTCATCATAGCTGCGGTGATCAATTGCGGCAGCCACATGTGAGTCCGCTTTGACTGCACCATGTCCCGGAAAGTGCTTGCCAGTGGTGGCCATGCCTGCGCGGCGCATCCCTTGCATAAATGCACCTGCCAATACGATCACATCAGCGCTATTATTGGCAAATGCCCGATCACCAATCACATCACTGATCAAGTTGAGATCCAAGACCGGCGCAAAGCTAAAATCGATCCCCACTGCCAAGACTTCGATGGCCATTAACCAACCGCATTGTTCAGCCAATTCGAGCGCACGTTGCGGTTGTTCCAGATAGAGTTCACCAAAGCGCCCCATCGCAGGCAAAGCACTAAACCCTTGACGTAGACGTTGTACTCGTCCACCTTCCTGATCAACCGCAATTAACAGCTCAGGTCGAACAGAACGCATATGATCCGTCAAAGCACGAACTTGTTCGGCTGATTCGATGTTTCGTGCAAATAAAATCACACCACCGACTTGCGGAGTTTTTAATAATTGAATATCTTCTTTCGTCAGGGTCGTCGCTGCTATATCCAGCATTAGTGCGCCAATCATAGTGAAAATCCGTAGCTGTACTTTTTAGACAGGCAAACCATAACTGAATTTTGCAATGATTTGCTACATTTTATCCTTACATATTATGATAAAACTACACCACATAATCGAATAAAGTTGTTTAAGATTCTGAATTCTAATCAATTCAGCTCAAGAAACAGCGTTGAATTGGGAAAATCCAAGGAAGTAAACTGTATTTATGAAACTACAATTAATCGCTTGCGCAGTTGCTATCGCGACTGGTGGTTTGTTTTTCAACCACACCATCAACGAGGCAATTGCAGCCACTGAGCCCGCTTCCGTTTCGTCTGCCTCAATTCAACCGACTCAAGCACAAGCATTGGTTTCACGCCAATTGGCGACGCTGGTGGATCGTCAGCATTATCTGAATATGCGTTTAGATGCCAATACATCGCAACGGATCTTGGATATGTATCTTGATAGTCTCGATCCTGATCACACTTTATTCTTGGCTTCAGAAGTTGAACAATATAAAAAACAATATGGTGCAAACTTTGGGGCGGCATTAAAAGCGGGTGATTTGTCGGGGCCATTTGCGATTCATGCCGCATATCGTGCACGCTTAAAAAGTTTCTATGAGTTTATGTTGGCGGATTTAAAGAAACCACAAAACTTAAAACAGGCTGGGGTCTACTTAGATACCGATCGTGAAAAAGCACCTTATTTCCAATCTCAGGCTGAACAACAAGCCCATTGGGAAAAAATGTTGGTTTCACAGTTGATCAACCTGACCATTACCAAAGAAGAAGAGGACGCCAAGCAAAAGGCGCTCAAAGCTGATCCGACCTTGGCCAATGGTCAAGATCTTACCGCAGCGGAAGATTTAACTCCCGTTCAAACCTTAACCAAACGTTATACCCGTCGGTTGCAACGTATTGGCCGTGTGAAAAGCGATGATGTGTTAGAGAAAACACTCAATGCCATGCTTGCCACCTATGATCCACACAGTAACTATTTCCCACCTGTGGATGCGATGGAACTGAATCGTCAAACCTCGTTGCAGCTTGAAGGCATCGGGGTCGCCATTCGTCCAGACCGTGGCAACGAAGACTATACCAAGATTGAAACCATCGTCGAAGGTGGACCTGCGAGTAAATCGGGTCAGGTCAAATCGGGTGATCGCATCATCGGGGTTGCGCAAGATGGCGAGAAGATGATTGATGTCATCGGCTGGCCAAGTTCAGAAATCGTCGGTCTGATTCGAGGTAAACGTGGCACCAAAGTATCGATCAAGTTACTCGGTGCGGGCGCCTCAATGAGCCAAGCGCGTGTGGTCAGTTTGACTCGTGACATTATTCAAGAAGAAGATTCGGGGGTACGTTCACGTACAGTCGATATTACCCGTAACGGTGTTAAACATCGTTTTGGTGTAATTGAGATTCCATCTTTCTACCTGAACTATCGCGCACGCCGTGCCGGTACAGAATATCGTTCTGTGTCTGAAGACACCAATAAAGCGCTGCAGACCTTGGCTGCGCAAAAGGTTGAAGGCGTGATCATTGATCTACGCAATAACCCAGGCGGTTCACTCGAAGAAGTGGCGAAAATGCTTGGTCAAGTCATCAAAGAAGGCCCTGTGGTGCAAATCCGTGATGGTAACGGCAATGTCAGTGTCTTTGATGACACCGATGGCGGTGCACAAACCTATGCCGGTCCTTTGGCAGTCTTGATCAACTTGGCCTCTGCCTCGGCCAGTGAGATTTTCTCTGCGGCGATTCAGGACTATGAACGCGGCATCGTGATTGGCAGCACGACCACCGGTAAGGGCACTGCACAAGTGCAGCTGGATACTTTGGCCTATGGTCAAGCGACACTGACACAACGTAAGTTTTACCGGATCACCGGTGGCAGTACCCAAAACAAAGGCGTGGTGCCAGACATTAAACTGGTCGATATCTACGATGAAGAGTTTGGTGAACGTAAAGCCAAGAATGCCTTGAAGTGGGACACCATCCCGACTGCGCCATTTAAGCGTGAAGGTGCGGTGAAGTCGTATATTCCACAGCTCAGCGAATCTTCATCGCAACGCGCCAAAGCGGATGCACAGTTCCAATATCTTGAAAGCAGAATGGCGATTGCCAAACAAGCCAAAGAGCAGAAAAAGGTGGTCTTGGATATTGATCAGCGTAAGGCCGAGTTAATCGCACTAGAGCAAAAAACCTTGGATGCTGAAAATAAACGCCGTGCAGTGACCAAGCAAAAACCATTTGCAAACTGGGAAAGCTATCAAGCATCTCAAGATGCTTTAATCGAAGCGCGTGCCAAGATTAAAGCCAATAAACGTCCACCATTGCCAGAAGAAGAAACCTTCGTCAATGAGGCGGCAAATATCTTGATGGATTATGCGCAGCTCTCTAAGCCGGAGAGCACCAAGCGTTAATTTAAAAGCTGATCTTATATCCGTATCGGTCGTGATATAGGTTGAACATTTAATATCATGCTAAAACCAAAGCCAGCAGTAATGCTGGCTTTTTTGTGCCTGAATTTAATCTATGGATGCGGGATTATATCGTGAGCATTGGCGTTTAAAGCGTAGTGGGTTTAATACATAAAATACGAAGTTAAATAATATTGTTGCTTTGATTTAAATCCAATTTATTTACAAATTTTGAATCTGGATAATGCGATTAAATAATACAGTGCAGGAGATATAGTGCTGTTGTGATTTAAATAGAATGAATTGAATGCATATTTTATTTTAAAAATAGATAAATAAATAAATTCAATATAAACAAATGTGTGTGATGTTTTTTTTCTAGGGGTGATTTATTTTTTTATTTTTATTTTTAAATCATCAAATCTGCTTGCGGCTCATGCTGCGCTTTATATTGCTGCTGTTGGTTATTTGACCTATTTTATATGTATCGGTGAATAACTGAAAAAATCAAAATAATATTTGAAATTATACAAAGAGCGTTTTTTGATCCTCGAGGGTATGTCATGTCTGAAATTAAAGTAATCTCTAAACAAACACATAAAGTCTTAGAAAGCGTAAATGCGAGTTCGGTTTCAGTTTCTGAAGCATCAGTGGTCTTAATAAAAACAAATCACGAAAATGTTTTAAGTATTGCGAAAAATGGCAATGACGCCATCATCACGTTAAAGACCGGCGAAGTACTGGTTATTCATCAATTCTTTGTAGATGGGCAATACGATACGGAAAATAGTCTGGTCTTTGAAGATGATCAGAAACAGTTAATTTGGGTGCAGTTTACCGATGCTCAAGGTGCACTATTAGAAAACATCAGCTATGGCTATATCGACAGTATTGAACCACTGCTTTATCACGATGGTGCCAGTAGTTTATGGGGATGGTTGGCGGTGCCAGTCACTGCTGCAGGAATCATTGCTTGGGCAGGGCATAGCGATAAGGAAAGCGTTAAACCCACTATCATTCTCGATAAGCCAGTGGTCAATCCGATCAATGGCAAAGATCCGATCACGGGAACAGGCATTCCTGGTACCACCATTACCGTGACTTTTCCAAATGGTGACAAGCAAACCACCGTGGTTGGAACCGATGGGACATGGACTGTTTCCAATCCTGGTCTGACGGATGGTCAAGAAGTGAAGGTGGTTGCAAGCGATAAAGATAATAATCGCTCGCCTGAAGTCACTGAAATCGTCGATGCAATCCCTCCCAATGCCCCCGTGATTGATCCAATCAATGGTAAAGACCCGATTACGGGTACAGCTGAGCCGGGCAGTACAGTGACCGTGACTTTCCCGAATGGCAGCACTGAAACAGTGACTGCGGGAACGGATGGTTCGTGGAGTGTGAATAATCCAGGGCTTAATAATGGCGATAAAGTCACAGCCACCTCAACCGATAAAGCCAATAATACCTCGCCGCCAGCGACAGCCGTGGTGCCGTTGGATGAAATTCCAAACCAAACCACCACGATCGATAGCTATAGTGATGATTTGGCACCGCAGACAGGAAACTTTGGCTCAGGCACGACCACCAATGACACTTCACCGACGTTGAATATCAGTGTGCAAGGTGTACTAGACACGGATGATCGCGTCGCGGTATATCGTGATGGCGTCAAAATCGGGACTGCTACGCTGGTGAATGGCAATCAATATATCTTTACTGACAGTGGTTTGGTCGACGGTCAACGCTATGTCTATACCACGCGAGTTGAAAACGCAGCTGGCAATTCAGGTCCAGTGAGTGCGCCATTCAATATCAGCATAGACAGCACCGCACCGGCCATGCTGGTCATCGATTCGGTGCTGGATAATGTGGAATATCTCGTCGGGCCGCTCAATCAGGGGGATTCAAGCAACGACACCACGCCAACGGTGAATGGTCATGGGGCTGAGCCTTTTGCATTGATCACGCTTAAAGATGGTAATGGCAATGTTCTGGGTACTACTACGGCAGATGCCAATGGGCTATGGACTGTGGAGCCTTTGCCAAGCAATGCTTTAACTGATGGTCCACAAACCTTGCAGGTGACACAAAACGATCCTGCGGGTAATGAAAGTGCACCAGTTACTTTTGCTCTGATTATCGATACGCATGCACCGACGCAATCTACCGTGATCACTGGCGTAGATGATGATGTCGCACCTGTACTCGGTAATGTCGCCAACACGGGTTATAC
>JASLIY010000260.1 GCA_030152675.1 Acinetobacter sp. | reverse complement strand
AAGTTTGATGTTGACCGCATCTGCTTCGGGTGGAGCAAGCCACTCTGGCACGATCCAAAATTTCTCACCGATTTGAATCGGCTCATAATAGTCCATCCACGAGCGTTCCCAGACTTGATCTTCTAGAAACTCGCTGCGCATGGGCACATCCGGCAGTTGGGTTGCAATAAAGGTTTCAAGGGCAGCGACATCGATTTGCGCACCTTCTTCTTGTGCATAGATCCCTGTCACGATCACTTTATTCCAAAGTGGTGTTTCGCCCGGTAACGGCTCGAGTAAATCTTGATTTTCAGCATCATCTAAGGTCACGCTGACAGCACCCAATGAGCTGAGCAATGTTTCCGTAAATTCGACTTGTGCTTGATCAACAGTAATATGAATTTGTAACCACTTCACGACTAAAACCTAATCTAATAACAGCATGATGAGGTATTGTAACGGAATAAATTCCGTTACGCGTCCCTCAACGCTTAAATATCATCAATTCAATGTCATGAGCGATTTGCGCTCATGACCTATTCAAGAGACAAAACCTAAAAGCGCCATGATGATGTCGGCTATCGTATTTTGGATGTTGTACTGGTTTACACCTTGAGATTATTGGCGTTTTCGCTTTGCATTGTGTTCGACATTTCATCTGGCATGTGAGGATTGAAGCGATTAATCAGGCTGCCAAACAGTGCGGCGAAGATATACATAAAGATCGAGTAAATCGCAGCAGGCATCGCCACGACAGGACTTGCCATTACGGTCAGGGCAATAGTCATCGCCAAAGTACTGTTGTGGATGCCGATTTCAAATGCGCAGGCTTTGGCTTGAAAGTTATTAATTCCAAACATACGCGGCACAAAATAGCCAATCGCAAGGCTACAGATGCAAAACAGGACGGTGGCCAAGCCAACTTGACCAATATATTCCAAAATATTGTGCCGCTCTTTCGTGACTGCACCAATAATAATCAAGATCAAAAAGACCAAGGCAAAGATGCGCACTGGTTTATTGAGCCTGTCTGCCCAATGACTGGCAAAGTGTCGCACCAACATCCCAAGCCCGACAGGAATCAGGATAATTAAAAATACCTGCAGGATTTTTGAGAATTGCAATCCGACCTGTTGACTGTCTTGCATGAAATGCATGATCGAAAAGTTGACGATCAGGGGCAAGGTAAAGGCTGCAATGACTGAGTTGACGGCGGTTAGGGTGATATTTAAAGCGATATCCCCCTTATAAAGGTAACTAAACAAATTGGCCGTTGGGCCACCCGGTGAGGCTGCAAGTAACATCAAGCCGACTGCCAATAAAGGCGATAATGCCAAAAGCTTGGCAATGATAAATGCAATACTGGTTAAAACCAGCAATTGGCAGATCAAGGCCAAGATCACAGCCTTGGGGTGTTTGGCCACCCGAGCAAAATCTTTGGGGCGTAATTCGAGTCCGAGTCCAGCCATGACGATTGCCAAAGCAATGGGTAAAAATATCGTGATAATCCCTGAATCCATTTTCTTTTCCTTTTTATGCTTATATCCACAAATAGCAACAAAATCCGTTGTTTATTCAATATAAACCAGTTGGGAAAAGAAGCAAGGCAGCGATAAAACAGCCTTTGCTTAGGGGGGATGTTTGATGGGCGGGAAATGAGCTAGCTGCCAGTAGTCTCTTTGAGAGTTGAACCACAGCGTGTTCGGGAGAAGCACACTGTGGTGGTGAATGGGAAGATCGCGGCGTAGATTTTGATGCCGAGTCTAATGAGTTAGATGGGGGTTAGCGGGGTTGAGGTGGGCTAAAGCCAAGCGCACATTTTCCTTTGATGGTTTTGCCTTCAATCTGGATGGACGTGGCTTTCGGGTCGCTATTACAAATGGAGTTCAATTCTTTTTCATCACCTGTGATGTTGCTGCCGCGATTGGGGAAAAACTGGGGTTGACACGTTCCATTCCAAATCACACCTTTATAGGCAAAGCTCACGTCAGTACCCTGAGATTTACCTTTACATACTTGTTGGTATTTCTGTGCCGAGTGTTGTAGGTTCTGCGCTTGGTTGCTGCTATCTTTGGCTTGTGCGTAACCACTGAGTCCAAGTGTGCAAAGTAAACTGGCAAACACGATTTTTATCTTCATGATGTTTATTCCTATGATTGTGTTATGAGTTTTTAAATAGTCTAAAAATTACACAGATTTAAAACAGTGAGCATCTCGTAAGCTTTCGGTAACTTTAGTAGATATTTTCATATAAGATGCCTGATTATGGTTACATTTCAATGTAGAGCATTGCTGAATAAGTCTCAGCCTGTAACTGGATTGCGATGACTGATTTTGCCTGCCGGATATTGAGACATCGAATAAAAATAGTTTAAGTTTAAAAAACAACCAAAATCTTATGCTTAGTCAATAAACTTATTATTTCGAACAATTAATTAGGCAGATGTTCTCTACATCATTTTAAAGATTTGCTATAATTTTGCGTCTATTTATTTGTGTTGCAATTATCACTATGTACTATCCTAAAGTTTACGATGTCATTGTTATTGGTGGCGGTCATGCAGGTACCGAAGCGGCGTTGGCTGCGGCG
>JASLIY010000201.1 GCA_030152675.1 Acinetobacter sp. | reverse complement strand
CAAGCGTGAGGATCTCGAAGAGGTGTATCAGGTGATGAGTAATGGTATTGTAAAACGTCATCATTGTGATTAATGCATTGTGAGTAATGCGTTTATCGTTTGCATAAAAAAACTGAGCGTCTTTGGGCTCAGTTTTTTTATGATTTAAATTTCTTGTTATGCAATGATGCTATTCAAACGCCAGCAGCGTGATTAAGCCTCTTGGACTTTTTTAAACAAGAAGTCGTTAATCTCATGACCTTCTTCGATACCGCGACGCTCAAACTTGGTTTGTGGACGCCAATCTGGACGTGGATAACTGTTGCCTTTACCGGCCATATTTTCCAAGTGTGGACGATTGTCGAGCACATCGAGCATCCACTCAGCATAAGGCACCCAATCGGTGGCTGCATGGAAGGTTCCGCCCATCACCAACTTCTGTTCAACCAATTGCATGCGGTCGTGACTGACAAAGCGACGTTTAAAGTGACGTTTTTTCTGCCAAGGATCAGGGAAGTACAATTGAACGCAGTCAATGCTGCTGTCTGGCATTTCTTTCAATACTTGAATCGCATCTGCATCAAGCACACGTAAGTTCTCAAGACCGGCCATGCCAGCTTCATAGACACATTGCGCGATGCCTGGAATATGTACTTCGATCCCGACAAAGTTACGCTCAGGATTGGCTTTAGCCATCAACACCAATGAACGCCCCATACCAAAACCGATCTCTACGGTGAGTGGACGTGATGGGTCAGGGAAATGCTGACGTAGATCACCCACAGGGTATTGCAAGATAAAATCGGCGTGTTGTTCTAGCGCAGTGCGTTGTGAGGTGTTGAGCGGAGAAGATCGACGCATATAGGTCACGATTTCGCGCTGTTCGGCTAAGTGTTCCAATTCAACGGGCTGCGGATCAAGAAGATCGTTCGACATAAGCTGGGTCAGTCTACAATTTGAAAAGCGCTATTTTAATTCTTTGCCGAGCGATGTCAAACCAGAGTATGCGTTTGCTGAGGTCTTATGCTTATTTTATTGGGCGATATACTGAATAAGTCTTTTTTAAATACTGAATAAATTTAACATTTTTTTAATTCAACCTTCACTGCGATGTCATTGAGCTGAGCTAGATTGAGGCTTAATTCTAACAAGCAGTTAAAAATATGAAAAACTTAAAACCCCATTCACTCGCCATCAGTCTAACCTTACTCGGGCTGAGTTTCCCGAGTTATGCGCAGTTAATGTTCAGCCAATATATCGATGGCAGTGCCAATCGTAAGGGGCTAGAAATATTTAATCCAGACCCGAATACAGTCAATTTGGCGGATTATGAAGTTCATTTATTTAATAATGGCGCAGTCACTTCAAGCTTTAAAGTGCCTTTACAAGGCAGCCTCGCCAGCCAAGAAAAATACTTAATCGGTCGTAGTGAACTACAAAAAGTATTGGGCGATAAAGTGAAGCAAGTTGCAGGTCTGAGTTTTAATGGCGACGACGCTGTGGTGCTGTTCTATAAAGGCACGCCTGTGGATCGTTTTGGTCGTATTGGCGAATATTCAAAAGGTGTCGGTTGGGGCAATCAAAACAAAAGTTTTAATCAAAGCTTTAGCCGTAATAATCGCAGCAATCCAGTCACATCGATTGATCCAAAAGCGGTATTTGACCTAGATCGTGAATGGAGCATGTGGGATGAGCGCAGTAACTTCAGTAAATATTTAGATCTTTCCACCCAACCGCCGGTGAATGAAAATATCAGCTGCCGCAGTAATGACACACCGATCGCGGATTTAAACACGGCAGCATTGGATCAGCGTTATATCATTCGGGGGGTGGTGACGGCAGATTATCGTTATGCCAACGGCATGTCAGGCTTCTACGTGCAAACTCAAGACAGCAAAGCCAAACCTAATTTGAGCAATGCGATCTTTGTCTATATTCCGGCCGCCAGTTCGGTCAAGGGCGGTCAGGCAGGTGAAGAGGTCATTCTCAGCGGTCGTCTCACTCGATTTGAAAACCAATTGCAAATCGATCAAGTCAACCAAGATATCTTGAGCTGTAACCCACAGGCTGCGCACTTGGTTCAACCCTTGGTATTGAATCTACCGTTTGACAGTCTGACTGCGGACAGTGGCCATACTCCGAAACGTTATCAAGGTATGCGAGTCAAACTGCCACAAACGCTGACCGTGAGTGAAAACTATGACTATGGTCGTTATGGTCAATTGGCCTTGAGTTTAGGGCGGCAGTATATTCCAACCAACCTATATCCAGCCAACTCCGCACAAGCCAAACAACTGGCACAGACCAATACCTTATCCAAGATCATTTTGGATGATGGATCCAATGCGCAAAATATGACGCCGTGGTTACCACAACGATTTAATGCAGCCAACACCTTGCGTTCAGGTTATCAACTGAAAAATGTCGAAGGTATTTTGGAGTATCGTTTTAATGCTTGGCGCGTTCAGCCGATTGCGGGTCAGGCCTTGCCTGAGGTGATTGCGAGCACTAATCCTCGTGCCGATTTACAAGCCAAAGATCCCAAGCATATCCGAGTTGCAGCATTTAACGTATTGAACTATGACAATGGCAAGGCCAAAGGCTTTCCGACTGAGCGTGGTGCATCGAGCAAAGCTGAGTTTGATCGTCAACATGCCAAGATTGTCAGCGCGCTCAAGTCGATTGATGCAGATGTCTATGGGTTGATGGAGATTGGTAATAATGGCTATGACGAAAAAAGTGCGATTGCCTATTTGACCCAAGCTTTGGGTGCACAGTGGAAGTTTGTGACGCCACCGAATATGAATCAATTGGGCAGCGATGCGATCGCCGTGGCGATCATTTATAACAGTCAACGCGTTAAACCTGTCAATGCAGCACAAGTGTTTGATGATCAGTCGCAAAAGAACCGTGTCACCATGGCGCAAAGCTTTGAGCCGATCCAAGGTGGCAAGATTTTCACTGTTATTCCGAATCACTTGAAGTCCAAAGGGAGTTGTAACCAAGCCACAGGGCTGGATCAGGATCAGGGCGATGGTCAGGCCTGCTGGAATGCCACGCGGGTTAAACATGTGCAACAGCTGATCAATTGGATGGCGACCAATCCAACTCGCGTGGATACACCGAATTATCTCTTGGTCGGTGATATGAACAGCTATGCCAAAGAAGATCCAATCTTAGCCTTAGAGAAAGCCAACTTTAGATCCTTGCTGAATGATGAAAAAATTGGTCAAGGCAAGCAGGCTTATAGTTATGTCTTTGGGGTGAACTCCAACAAAGATGGCTATGGTGGTGCAGGTAACATCGATCATGCCATTGCCGATCAACATCTGTATCCATGGGTAAAGCGTAGTTTTACTTGGACGATCAATGCCGATGAACCGACTGTATT
>JASLIY010000179.1 GCA_030152675.1 Acinetobacter sp. | reverse complement strand
ATGAGCTCGAGATCATATTATCAAATACCCAAAGCTCATCGCGCTTTTGATCTAAAAATGGAGTGGTTGGATTATTTTTATATCCATATAAGCCTAAGCGGTCACGACGTGCACTTTCCCCAATCACCATAACGATCGTTTGTGGCGTTTTAGGACTTTGCGCTGTGCGATGACATTTGATTTGATCTTGGCTTTCTACAAACTGCTTTACCCGTTGGACTTCCATATTCGCCGCAGGATAACCCATTAATAAATTCAGTGGATAGGATTGCTTATAATGGCGATAGACATTTAAATAGCGTTGTAGATGATCACCTTCTGTTTTGAAATAGCGCATAATCGGCACAAAGATCAAACATAATAATAATATTCTGAGCCAGAATGGCATCGATATTTTAGCCTTTGGAATTTTGCGTACAAACAGCACTAAAAGCAGGCTATACACAATAATTAAGCCGATGGCCAAACCGAGATTGACGCTGCTTAAATAAGCTTGTGCTTCAGATTGTGAACTTCCCAGTAGGGTAAACCAAAGTGTGATATCTGTTGGCGTGTCATAAATGATTTCATAATAAATCACCAGCGGACTTAGAATATAAAAGGGTAGGGTGATCCAAAAGAAATAACGATAATGCCAGATGACTGCAATAAAAAATAAAAGTGGATATAAGGCCTTTGCAAATCCATCTCCAGAAATAATCAGAGAGGGAATCAGCAGCATGAGTGCATAAATTAAAAAATACAATTCAGGTTTAATGGCGGAGAATAACTTGGAAGCACGCATTTAAATGTGTATCAAAATGTAAAGTGGTAAAGCGTGCAATATTTGCATGAAATGTGATTTATATCTAGTAATAATTCATTGCTATTTTGGCTTTCAATATTTAACGCTAGCGAAATGTTACATACGTTAGATGTAAAGGTATGAGATAATGCCAAAATCAAACACAATAACTTAACTGTATGAAAGTACTACATATTGCAAATTTTGGTTTTAATAAACAAGGCGCGCATTTCTATTGTACTGATCGCAAATTATCTGCAGGACTAATAGAAAATGGACACTTTGTCTATGATTTTAGTTTTCGTGATATGGCGAGAATGGGTACAGTGTTTAAAACCAAGAAGTTAGGAGCAGGTTGGGCCAATAAAGAAATCTTAAAAATTGTCGAGAACTTAGAACCAGAATTGGTCTTGATCGGTCATAGCGATCTGATGAGTCCAGATGTGTTAAAGCAGATCAAGCAGCGTTATCCGCAAACGAAAATTGCATTTTGGTATGTTGATCCTCTTTACTTGGAGCACAAGTTGGGCTTTGTGCATGCATTTGCACCTTACTTGGATGCCATTTTTTGTACTACGGGCGGGACATATTTAGAAAAGCTGAAACAACCGCATCTATCCGTTGCTTATATGCCGAATGTTGGGCATCGCAATGTAGAACGTTTACAGCAGTTTGATGCTTTAGAGACCAGAAACGATTTCATTTTTTGTGGTGTGGTGTATAAAGAACCTGAACGTGAAAAATTTTTAAAAGACTTAAGTCAAAGCTTAAATTCCAATCAGATTAAACATCAATTTTATGGCTGCTTTGAGCAAGCTGGTGTATATGGAAAAGCCTATTATCAGGCTTTGTCACAAGCACGCATGGGACTCAACTATTCACGTAAAAATGACGTACAATTATATAGTTCTGATCGAATCGTGCAGTTGACAGGAAATGGCTTGCTGACTTTTAGTCCACGAATCCCTGGGTTTGAGCAACTGTATAGTGATCAAGAGGTGGTTTATTTTGATGATCAACATGATCTGGCCACCAAGATTAAATATTATGTCGAACATCCTGAGCAAGCGAAAGTGATTGCGCAAGCCGGTTGGAATAAAACACGTTCGAGTTATAATGCGCAGCGTATTACCCAGTTTATGTTGGACGTGACTTTTAATCAGCCGCTATCGGAAGATTATGAATGGTCGAATGAGGTTTATTGATGATGTGGTTGCTTTATAGCGTCCTTAGTTTTGTGCTCTTCGCCATGGTGCTTTTGCTCATGGGGCGTTATACCTTTTGGTTGCCTTTTCGCAGCGCGACTTTACCGCGCGTGGTCATGCTACATCAAGTGACGCCACATGCTGAAGCCTCGGGCATGAATATGCCGCCACAAAAATTTGAGCAGTTGCTGCAGTATCTTGTAAAAAAGAACAGCATATTCTGTTTTGTTTCTGAGCTTGAGCAATATCAGGGCCAAAAGAATGTGGTTGCACTGAGCTTTGATGACGGCTTTTTAGATAACTATGAATATGCTTATCCCTTACTGAAAAAATACCAAGCCAAAGCCACGATTTATTTGGCGACGCAAATTGAAGGGATCGAAAAACTAAATGTGGCACAGATTCAAGACATGGCAGGTTCTGGTCTGATTGAATTTGGCGCGCACACCCAGCACCATGTCAATTTGCTTAAACTTAGTGATGAAGAGGCTTATGCAGAAATGCAGGCATCGAAACAGGATGTAGAGCGGATCGTTGGGTATTGTCCAAGTTTTGCCTATCCTTTTGGACGATTTAATGCCAAACATCAGCAGATGGCCAAACAGATTGGCTTCGTGAATGCTGTGTCGACTCGCAAGAAAGTTGAGGCCTATAGTGAAGCCAATCAATACAATTTACCGCGGGTGAGTACCCATGGTGCGATGGATGCGCTACAGATGCGCATTGCATTGGCAAAAGGACGTTATAAATTATGAGTATCCCATGCAGTGTTTATATCGTGACTTTAAACTGTGCCGCTTGGCTTGAAAATACCTTAAACAGTGTTCAGGACTTTGCTGAAGTGGTGATTTTGGATTCGGGGAGTCGTGATGATACTTATGCGATCGCGCAACGTTACCCCAATGTGCGGATCTCACATCAAGACTGGCAGGGCTATGCCGGTCAGAAGAGTTTGGCTTTGGCACAATGTCAACAACAATGGGTCTTAAATCTAGATGGTGATGAAGTTCTTTCACCTGAGTTAAAGCAACAGATTATAGAGGTGATTGCTGCCGATCAAATTGATGGCATGATTACCCCCATCAATGATGTATTTCTCGGTGTGCCCAATAGTAAGCATATTAAGAAACATGCCAAAACACGTTTCTTCCGTAAAGCCAAAGGTCATTATGATTTAGCCAACAAAGTGCATGAAAATGTCATTGTTGATGGCGAACTTATTAAAGCCAGCGCAGATATTTACCATTATGGGGAATCGAGTGTTTTCGTTAAAGTTGAAAAAAATAATCAATACTCAGAATTAAAAGCACAGGAAAAGTTTGAAAAGGGCAAACAGCCGAGCGTATTAAAACTGATCTTGGTAATGCCGTTAATCTTTTTTAAATCTTATATTATTCGCCGAAGTTTTCTAAATGGTTGGCGTGGTTTCGTCAACAGTATGATCAATGCCTTTTATGCATTTTTAAAAGAAGCCAAGCTCTTTGAACAGCATCTGAATCAACGTAAAAAATGAGCACGGCATGAAAATACTCCAGATTATGGCAACCAGTGGTGGTGTGGGGGGCTTAGAGGCACATACCTTTCATCTTTGCCGCGCATTGCAACAGGCTGGACATGAGGTGCATCTGCTGATTGATCAGCGTTATGATGATGTGGATGCTCAACTTAAAGGAGTGCATCTGCATCCGCTCAATTTTGCTCAAAGTCGTTGGAGCCCCTTTTTAATTTTTAAAATTTTTCAATTGATTCGTGCGATTCAACCTGAGCTTGTACATGCCCAAGGCGGAAAAGCCTCGAAACTGA
>JASLIY010000172.1 GCA_030152675.1 Acinetobacter sp. | reverse complement strand
CTGAGCCTGACGATCCATCTTCACCCGATAACTCACTTTTCTATGTGCTAAGCACCCACTGATTTACTTTAAATTCAGAAGATTATCAAAATTTTGCGTTGTGATTAATCCAATTTCCTCAAGGGTCTTATCATATACTTCACTGAGTGCTTTCGCCACATATGGGACAAATTTTGGTTCATTGCTTTTGCCGCGATACGGCATCGGTGCCAAATATGGACTGTCTGTTTCGATCAACAAGCGATCCAAAGGCACTTGTTTGGCCACATCTCTGAGGTCTTGTGAATTCTTAAATGACACAAATCCAGAGAAGGAAATATAGTAACCACAGTCCAGTACTGCTTTGGCGGTTTCCCAGTCTTCGGTAAAGCAATGCAAGATGCCATGCGTTGAGCGCTCAGCACGAATAATATCGAGAGTATCGTGCTTGGCCGATCGGGTATGAACCACAACAGGTTTTTTAAGCTGTTGTGAGGCGTGGATATGGCGGGCAAAGCAGCGCTTTTGCTCATCAACAAATTCGGTACTATGGAAATAATCCAAACCCGTTTCACCGACAGCCCAGACTTTATCTGACTGACCCAATGCAACCAAAGTGTCTACTGTGGCACGTTGCATTTCTGCGATATCTCCACACGGATGCACCCCCACGCTATAGCCCACATCTGGGTGGCGCGCGGCGATTTCAGACAGTGCCAGATGATCATCCAGATCGACTGAAATACCCATGAATTTACATACGCCCTGTTCACGGGCTTGCTCAAGTGCAGCATCTACGCTGCCTTGATAAGCATCTAAGTTGAGTAAGGTTAAATGACAATGCGTATCGACAAACACGAGTATTCCCTATTTTTTGAATGGTTAAAAATTTTCATCGCTGAGATTTTTCGCAACGCTCGAATGAGAATACGCCCATTAGGCAGTTGGCACATTCATCAAGCGAATAAATAACGCATCTAGCGCCAGATTGGCTTGAACGTTTTGATTGAGCATGTGTTTCGAGGCTTGCAGATCATCATACAATGCGAATAAGGCATCTAGATGATAATGCTCGGCCAATGCAGTCAAATCAAGATCAATATTTTTAATCTGCTGCTGTAACTTAAGTGCCAAAAGATCCGCAAGCAAGTATTCAAACATTTGAGCAAAATCTTGAAAGCTCAACTCTTTGTTCCACTTAGTCGCATACTGCATCGGCATGCTTTTTTCATGCACCAGTTTCTGCCAATCTCGCGCAAACTCTTGTCGCCGCGGTAACCAAGCACTGTTGATCAGCTCCAAAGCCAACAACGGCATCTGATTGGAAAGGTTCAATAACAGTTGCGCCTGATCGAGCTGTTCAGGTGCAAAATGCTGCTGAAAATACGCCTGCGCCTGTGTCGCCTCGATCCGATCCAAACCAAAGTGTTGCAAACGACTGCGAATGGTGGCCGGCAATTTTAAATAATGTGTGGCCAACAAGATAATCAGTACCCGCTCCCCGGGTTCCTCAAGGGTCTTGAGCAAAGCATTGGATGATGCAATATTCAATGCTTCGGCAGGATCAATCACGATCACACGCCAACCATCCACCGTCTGTTGCACAAACGGCAGTAGTTCACGAATCTTTTCGATCCGGATCTTGGCATTGTGTTTTTTATTGTCTTCATCCGTCGAGATGTAGACATAGTTGGGATGGGTATCTGACTTGATCCATAAACAACTGCTGCATTCACCACAAGCACCCTCTGCGCGCTTGTTTAAACACAACACCCAACTCAAAAACTGCTGGGCAAATGCATGTTTACCACAACCCGCTTTGCCGTATAGCAACAAGCCATGTCCGATGTTGGGAAAACGCCCGGTCAGCGTTTCCCAGACCTGTTGTTGCCACGGATAACGCTGCGCGTTGTTGAGCTCCACATTCATTCCCATCATCAAAGCCTAAAGTCAGTTAAATGCTGCAATATCCATCGCATTAAGGCGATCCAAATCTGCTTGGGTATCTACACCCGGCGGCAAATTGGCCTGTGCAATATCAATCGCAATCTGGTGTCCATTTTCAAGCACACGTAGTTGCTCCAAACTTTCAAGCTGCTCCAACTGCCCCATCTCCCACGTGACGTATTGTTGTAGCAAACCAACACGATAGGCATACAAACCCAAGTGTCGATAAGCTGACTTAGGCGCTGCCATGTCAGTGGCTTCAGGATTGAGTGCCGCATCACGTTCATGTGGAATCGCAGCACGACTAAAATACAGCGCCTGTTGCTGCTTGGACATCACCACTTTGACGATACTGTTACGCTGAAACTCTTCCATCGATAGGATCGGCTCACACAGGGTCGACATGGAACAGTTCGGCTGAGCCTGCAACAATTCAGCCACCTGACGGATCAAGACTGCTGGCAGCAAAGGTTCATCCCCCTGCACATTGACGATAATGTCCTGCGCATCCCAACCTTTGATTTGTGCCACTTCACTGAGACGATCGGTGCCAGAAGGATGATCAGCACGGGTCAGCACCACATCGACCCCTTCAGCTTGGCACAGCGCGACGATACGCGGATCATCGGTCGCCACACATAGGTCATCAAAACCTTGGACTTTTTTTGCCTGATCCACAACACGTAAAATCATCGCTCGCCCATGGATCAGCAACAAAGGTTTACCGGGCAAACGCGTACTGCTAAAACGTGCAGGAATCACAATGTGTTTCAAAGGCGTATTCGAGTTCATGCAAAAACCTTAAGACTTAAGAAGTTGAAATCGCTATTCCCAATGCTTGCAGTTGTTGCTGCAAGGTTTGATAGCAGGGTTCAGACAAGACCGCCTCCACGGGAAGCACCCAAATCGGACGACGGAACTGTGCATCATGTTGGATCAGCGGCCGTAATTTCACTGCATCTTTTTCAGTGGTGATCAAAGCCGTTTGCGGTTGATCGCGCTCGTGATGCTGACCTTGATCTAATTCAAGGTCTTGACGCTGATATTGATGATGATCTGGAAATGCCCGCGGCTCAAAGTCAGTTACACCGATACTCTGCAAAGTCTGATAAAAGCGTTGCGGAAAACCAATGCCGACCAAGGCATGAAAATGCTGGCTCGGATCAAAACACCGCGCTTCTGCTGCGACCTGATCAGGATTGAGCAGATAAGGAGCACCCGGTGCCAAATGCATATGTAGGGCTTGACGCGGTGTCATGGCATGCTCGATCACCGTACCCTGTTCTAGCCGAGACGCTGGTTCACGTAAATAACCTTCAGGCAATAATTTTTGATTGCCTAGGCCACGTTGATTGTCGAGGACAATCCACTCCAACTGACGCGCCAACGCCCAATGCTGCAAACCATCATCACTAATGATCAAGTCATAATCAGCCTGCGCCAACAACAATTCAATACTGGCTTGGCGATTGGGTCCAACCGCCATCGGCACAGCGGTCGCCTGCACGATCTGACAAGGTTCATCCCCGACCACTTCTGCTGCAGCGTCCGGACGCACCAAAGCCGGAAATGGGCCTTGCCCACCATAACCACGACTGATCACCGCAACACGGACCTGCTGTGCTTGTAGGTATTTAACCAATTGAATCAATAAAGGCGTTTTACCACTGCCGCCCACGGTAATATTACCGATCACCATCACGGGCACTGGGGCGGTATAGGTTTTTTTGAGCCCGAGTTGATAGCACTGCTTATTGAATAGAAATCCAGCACGATAAACACAGGATAAGGGACGCAGCAGCATCAGCCATTTTGCTTGGCGATGCCAAGCATCTTGCAGATGTTGTGCGATACTCATGCGGCTTATTCCTCGAAATTACGCTGATGTAATTGGTAGTACGCGCCTTTTTTCGCCAACAATTCTTGATGGCTGCCCTGCTCAACAATATGACCTTGATCCATCACCACGATCAAATCTGCATTTTCAATGGTAGATAAACGATGCGCGATCACAATGGTGGTGCGATGACGATCATGCATCGCAGCATCAAAGGCTTTTTGAATATAGTGTTCTGATTCATTGTCTAACGCACTGGTCGCCTCATCAAGAATCATGATCGGTGCATCTTTTAAGATCGCACGCGCAATCGCAATTCGCTGACGTTGGCCGCCTGAGAGTGACAAGCCCTGCGCCCCCAACTCAGTGTCATAACCTTGCGGCAAGGCCATAATAAAGTCATGCGCATAAGCCGCTTTGGCCGCTGCAATGATGGCTTCATCACTGGCACCTTCGAGCTGACCATAGGCAATATTTTCACGCACTGAACGGTCGAACAGCACCACTTGCTGATTGACCATCGCCACTTGTGAACGCAAACAGGCCAATTCAATATCTTGGATCGCAATCCGATCTAAATACAACTGCCCCGAACTCAGCTCTTGAAAACGTGTCAGCAAGTTGACCAATGAGGTCTTACCCGCACCAGAACGCCCAACCAAAGCCACGGTCTGTCCAGCTTCAATATTTAAATTAAAATCACGGATCGCATGAATATCACCGCGATAACTCAAATTGGCATGTTCAAATTGGATCTGACCTTTGAGGGTCGGTTTTTGTGTACCGGTATTTTGTTCTTCTGGCATGTCGAGCAATTCAAATACTGAATGTGCTGCCGCCATACCGCGTTGTAGTTTTTCATTGACATCGGTCAAGCTTTTGATGGGTTTACCCAACAAGCCAGCAGCTGTGATATAAGCCACAAACTCACCTGCGGAGGTATCACCAAAAATCTGTGGACGTAATGCAATCCACACAATTAAGCTCATCGCCATTGCGATCACCAACTGCACTACAGGGCTGTTGAGGTTTTGCACCACCACCATTTTCAGGCTACGTTTTAAGTTTTCTTGTGAGTGATGGTAGAAACGCTGTTGTTCGCTTGCTTCGCCAACAAAACTTTTCACCACGGACTGACCACTGACGCTTTCTTGCACCACGTGATTGACATCACCCATGGTGTCTTGCACTTCGATCGAAAGCTTACGCATGCGTTTCGAGGCTTTACGCACCAACAAGCCAATCACTGGCAAGAAAATAAAAATACACAACGTCAAACGCCAGTTGCTATAAAACAAATAACCCAGCAAACCCAAGGTAATCAAACCATCTTTGACAATGGCTTTGAGCGATTCAGAAGATGCCGCTGTCACTTGCTCAACGTTGTACATGATCTTGGCAGTGATATGACCGGAAGAATTGTCCAAATAATATTGTGATGGCAAGCGCAGTAATTTGGCATACACCTCTTGGCGCATACTAAACACCAAGCTTCTGGAAATCACTGCGGTATAGTAACCGCCCATGAATAAACCCAGACCACGAAAGAACATCAACAGCACGATAAAGACTGGGAACCAGTCTAGATTTTCACGACTACCGTCTTGGATCGCATCAATAATGAATTTCAGTAGCTTGGCAACCGAAACTTCAGTGGCCGCATTCAGTCCAAAACCGAGTAGAACCAGTAATGCGACTCCCCAATAGGGTTTTAGATAGGCAAGAAGGCGAAGATAGACTTGAAAATCTTTTTTCACTGGTGAACAACCTCGGAAAAGAACTGTGTTGCAGATACAAATTTGAATACATCCAACGCCTGTAACCCCATCCTTACAATGCGATCACAGCAGATGTCAGTGCTGCGCCATACCATGCTTTTATCACCCAACCAGATGCTCAATACATTTCGAGCATGGCTGCGTTATTAGAATCACGCCGCGACGAGTTTATCATGACTTCTACAATTTCACGCCCATGTTTTGTGCGTAAGTTCAAGCATCTTGCAAAAGTACAGATGTGCACATCGCAGCGTCATACGGCTTATTTCTCTGCTAAGCAAATATTTAAAATACCATCCAACTCATCCAACGAGTGGTAATGAATCACCAATTTGCCTTTGCCTTGTTTGTTATGATCGATTTTGACATTGGCACTAAAACGTTCAGATAGCTGCTGAGTCAACTGATTAAGGTCGGCGGATACTGCAGGTTTAGCGGCAGGATCTTGCTTTGGCGCATTCCAATCACGTACCCACTGTTCAGTTTGACGTACCGATAAACCTTTCTCGATCACGATGTTGGCCATCTTGATTTGGTCATCTGCCTTCATGCTCAAGATCGCACGCGCATGCCCCATATCGATCTGGCCCTCTTGCATCAACTGCTTCACTTGATCCGTGAGGCTTAACAAACGCAAGAGGTTACTGATGGTGGTCCGTGCTTTGCCGACGGTATCGGCAATTTCTTGATGACTTAGGCCAAACTCTTCATGGAAACGTTGCAGTGCCATGGCCTGATCAATTGGATTTAAATCCTGACGTTGAATGTTTTCAATCAAAGCCAGCGCAATCGCCACTTGATCGGTGAGTTCACGCACAATTGCCGGCACTTGTTTCAGCCCAGCCAACTGCGCTGCACGCCAACGACGCTCACCCGCAATGATTTCATAAGGTTGTTCAGCATCGGCAATCGGACGGATCACGATCGGCTGCATCACACCATGCTTTTCAATCGAAGCCGCTAACTCTTGTAAATCTGCCTCATGAATAAAACGACGCGGCTGATAAGTACCCCGTTGCAACTGATCTACATCGATTTGTTTCAACTGACCATGATCCACACCTTGGGCTTCAAGCTGTAGCTTTTCTTTCTGGATTGAACCAAGCAACGCATCTAAACCACGACCTTTGGCTAACCCACGTTTTTTGATGGTCATGTTTTATTTCCTTTTCACTTTGGTTTTCTTCAAGATTTCGACTGCCAAATTTAAGTAGGCAATTGCACCTTTTGAGCTTTTCTCAAAATAAATAATCGGCAAACCATGCGCCGGCGCTTCAGCCAAGCGCACGTTTCTTGGGACAAAAGTTTCATATAACTTAGCACCAAAGAACTGCTCCAACTCTGCAGAAACATCACGGGTCAATGCATTCCGCGCATCATACATGGTACGTACCACACCGACGATTTCGAGGTTTGGATTGAGCGCCTGTTGAATCTTATCAATAGTTTGGGTGAGGTCTGCCAAACCTTCGAGTGCATAATATTCGCACTGCATCGGAATGATTACGCCCTGTACTGCCGCCAAAGCATTGACAGTAATCAAGCTCAAACTCGGCGCACAGTCGACAATAATATAATCAAAATCTTTTTCAATTTCTTGCAGCGCATTGCGCAAGATAAACTCACGGCCATCCTGATCTGCAATGCTCAGTTCTACCCCAGCCAAATCACGGTTTGAACCCAGCACTTTATAGCCAACTTCGGATTGATGAATCGCGGTGCTGATCGGTACTTCGCCGAGCATGACATCGGTCACCGAATACAGCAGATCATTTTTTTGAATGCCTGACCCCATGGTGGCATTGCCTTGCGAATCCATGTCCACCAACAACACGCGCTTTTTGAGTACGGCGAGTGATGCGGCAAGGTTCACAGCGGTTGTGGTTTTACCTACGCCACCTTTTTGGTTTGCGATCGCTATAATGTGAGCCATGGTAAATCCTAATCCTAAATCAGATTTAAATATTTTTTAATACAAGTAAATGACGTTGCTCATCTAAACGCGGCACGCTTAATTCAATAATTTGGCATTGCCATGTGTCTGCCAAAGCTGCAATTTCATCTTCAGGAACCAAACCTTTCATGGCCGCAATCTTACTCTGTGCATGCATATAAGGTAGAGAGGCTTCAACAAAATCTGTCAGCGAGGCAAATGCACGACTGGTAATGACGTCAAACTGACCTAAATCGGCAATGCTTTGTTCGTTTTCGACCCGGGTTTGTACCGCGGTGACATTTTTTAATTTTAAATCGGCAATCAATTGTTTGAGAAAACGTATTTTTTTACCGTTTGAATCCAACAGCACACACTCACGTTCAGGCTGTGTCAGTGCGATAATCATACCTGGCATCCCACCACCCGTGCCGATATCCAATAAACGACCTTCAGGTAGATGATTGAGGATGCTCAGGCTATCGAGTAAATGCTTGACCAGCATTTCCTTCGGGTCGCGTATAGCTGTCAAATTATAAGCTTTGTTCCACAACTGCAAAGCATCTTGATATTGAAGTAAAACAGACAAGGTATCATCACTGAGCTGAATGCCCATGTGTTGACTATCATGCTTTAAGGCTTGAAAAAAAGGATGCATAGATACGCAACATTGACAAAAATTACTTCGAAGTATACCGATTTCTGCCGCGTGGAACAGCTATCAATGCTGAGTTAATATGCATTTAACCATATTAATCATAGAGACCCTGTGATATTTGCTGATCTAAATCGGCCAAGCGCTCAGGTGTTCCCACATCCACCCAGACACCCTGCAGTTTCTGTGCAGAGACCAAACCTTGACGCATGGCTTGTTGAAATAGAGGCAACATGGCGCGCTTTCCAGCAGCTAAACCCTGAAACATGGCTGGCGAATATACCGCGACACCACTATAGGTCAGGTTTTCACCGACTTGCTGTTGCTCGAACAGGCAGCACTTCCCTGCGGACAGGGTAAAGTCGCCCTGTGGATGTTGCACGGGATTCGACACCAAAACCAAATGCGCCAAATCCTGCCCCAACTCCAACTGCATCAATGGAGCAAAATCCATCGTGGTCCACACATCACCATTGACCAAGATAAAAGGCGCATCGCCCAACAACGGCAAGGCATTGATAATGCCACCGGCAGTTTCGAGTCCCTCACCTTCATGCGACCACAGGATCGTCACGCCAAATTGCGAACCGTCACCCAGCGCAGCGAGCAGTTTTTCGCCCAACCACGCGGTATTGATTACAATTTCTCGAACTCCAATGGCATGAAGTTTTTCGATATGCCACACGATCAAGGGCTTGCCACCGACTTCAAGTAAGGGTTTCGGCGTATGTAAGGTCAATGGGCGCATACGATTGCCCATGCCTGCCGCTAAAATCATGGCTTTCATGCGCTGACCACCTGATAAGTTCCGTATTTTTGCTCAAAGGCTGGCATCACTCGCTGTTGAATAAATGCCATAAACTCATTTAACTCCGCGATTTGTTTGCTTTCTTCGAGCAAGTACCACATCACACGCGGTAAATCATTGAGATAGCCCGATTTTCCGTCGCGAACATAGAGACGCACAAAGATTCCCAAAATTTTGATATGACGTTGAATCGCCATCAAATTGGCATCGCGCTTAAACTGCGCCAAGGAACGATCTTGTTTGGCGCTCTCTGGCAATAAGGCATAAAACATTTCAAACCAATGTTCAACCTGATCTGGACGCCACTGCACATAGGCATCACGGGTTAAAGAGATCAAATCATACGTATCTGCACCGATCACTGCATCCTGAAAATCGATCACCCCTAAATCTTGCTCAGCCTCGATTTTCATCAAATTACGACTATGGAAGTCTCGATGTACGATCACTTGAGGTTGCGCGACTGCAGCATCCGCCAAGAAAGCAAAGGCTTGTTCAATCATTGCCTGCTCCGCAACGCTACAATCGACATCCAAAGCAGGAAGCATCCAGTCGGTCAACAAACGCATTTCCGTCATGAGTTTTTCATGGCTATAGGCGGGTAAAATGCCTTGCGCTGGGATGCTTTGTAGTTGTACCAACTGTTTAAAACATTGCTGATAATAAGCATCGACCGTTGCATTGCTCAGTAGCGTTGACAACAACACATCGCCAAAGTCTTCTAATAGCAAAAAGCCTTGAGTCAAATCCTTGGCAAAGATATGCGGTACGCGTACACCGTGTTGATCAAAAAACTCAGCAATATGAACAAATGGCGTGCAGTCTTCTTTTTCAGGCGGCGCATCCATCAACATAAATGCTTTATTATTCAAAGTTATGCGTGCATAGCGTCGAAAACTTGCATCCCCGGCGAGAAAATTAATCTCGAACTGATCAGAGTGAAGTGCTGTAACGAGCCATTGGTGTATCGATTGTTCACGTTGTGTATTCATTTTCTATAAAATCTAATTCAGGCTGAATTTTTAAAGGACTAAGTGTAGCTACTTATGGACTTTTTCTCTATCATGCAACCATAATTAA
>JASLIY010000129.1 GCA_030152675.1 Acinetobacter sp. | reverse complement strand
ATGGTTGGTTCTACAGCTCATCAACGCGATTATTCTAATGAACATAATATAAGTTATGCAAAAAACAATGCTACTCAACTTAAGTATCATCCGCTCAAAGACAAAAAATAAGTCACGCAGATCGCGTGACTTATGAAATCTTATATCTTTAACAGTATCTAGAGTGCCTACATTTCAGCATCTCTAAAAACAAAAACCGCTTTAAGCGGTTTTGGTCTGCCCCACTGGATGATAAGCGCGATTAAAATAAACCAGGCCTTGATCATGTTGGCTTTGTTGCGTCGCGACAATCGGACAAATAAAAATAGTATGTGTGCCGACTTCTTGGATTTGCTCAATCTGACAGTCAAAACTCACTAAAGAATCTTCTAATACCGGTGCACCCGTTTCTAATGCGGTCCAACTGCCATATTCAAAGCGTTCTTCGGAACTCATTTTGGATGAAAATACGTTGGAAATATCCTGATGATGCGCTCTTAAAACATTCACTGTTAAAATTTTATTTTCAACAAAATGCACATGTGAGCGAGAGGCTTTATTCATACAGACCAATAATGTCGGCGGTGTATCGGTGACACTACACACGGCGGATGCAGTGAATCCATGACGACCAGACACGCCCACCGTGGTAATTACATTTACTGCGCCTGTTAACAAAGACATTGCATTTTTAAAGTCTGTTGGGTCAATCATCACTGTGTTCCTAAATTCAACCGTACCTTGTTGATCTGCCACGCGATGTGATCACATGAGCCGATCATCTGAATGAGTTCTGAGTAGAACGGATACTTACATCTTTATATGGGTGTGAAGCTTAGCAGTTTGACGCTCAGGATCAAACTTAATCAAACTGCCCAGCTTGAGCACATCATTATAGCGACAAAGACTAGGCCGAGAGTTCTCTTCGGATGATTTCCGCACCAGCACTTAAGGCATTGAGTTTGCCTCTTGCCACTTGACGCGATAAAGGCGCCATGCCGCAGTTGGTTGAAGGATAAAGCTTGTCAGCATCGACAAACTGTAGCGCCTTGCGCAAGGTATCAGCCACTTCTTCAGCTGTTTCAATGTGATTGGTTGCCACATCGATGGCACCGACCATGACTTTTTTACCGCGAATCAGTTCAATCAGATCCATTGGCACACGAGAGTTTTGGCATTCGAGTGAAATGATATCGATCTTGGATTGTTGAAGTTTAGGAAAGGCTTCTTCATATTGACGCCACTCTGATCCTAAAGTCTTTTTCCAATCGGTATTGGCTTTGATGCCATAGCCATAGCAAATATGTACAGCTGTTTCGCACTTTAGCCCTTCAAGCGCTCTTTCTAATGTCGCAACGCCCCAATCATTCACCTCATCAAAAAACACATTAAATGCCGGCTCATCAAATTGAATAATATCAACCCCAGCGGCTTCTAATTCGAGTGCTTCTTGATTGAGAATTTTGGCAAATTCCCAAGCCAGTTTCTCACGGCTTTTATAATGGTTGTCATACAGCGTATCGATCATGGTCATCGGACCAGGCAACGCCCATTTAATCGGTTGTGTGGTCTGCTGACGTAAAAACTTGGCATCCTCAACAAAAACCGGCTTTTCGCGCGTTACTGCACCCACCACGGTCGGGACACTTGCATCATAACGATTGCGGATTCGAACCGTCTCGCGCTTCTCAAAATCAACGCCGTTCAGGTGCTCAATAAAGGTGGTGACGAAATGCTGACGGGTTTGCTCGCCATCACTGACGATATCAATCCCTGCATGCAGTTGTTCTTGTAATGACAAACGTAAAGCATCCTGTTTGCCCTCAATCAATTGCTCATCTTGTAATTTCCAAGGTGACCAAAGTTTCTCAGGCTCTGCAAGCCAAGATGGTTTCGGTAAACTGCCAGCCGTTGAAGTCGGTAATAATATTTTCATAATCGATAATCTTGTCTATATTGGATCATTAAAGAAGATAATTCGCAGCCCACTGCTCAAGCGTATTTTGATATGGCTTGATGAAGTGTTCTTCGGTAAATTTGCCCTGCTTAATCGCCATCTGGCTACGTTCTTCTCGATCGTAAACAATCTGAGTCAGTGAATAATCCTGATACTTCAAACTTGGTTGATAGCATTTGCCTGCAGCAGAATTTGCATTATAAATCTCAGGTCGATAAATCTTTTGGAACGTTTCCATGGTACTGATGGCACTGATCAGCTCAAGATTGGTGTAATCGCTGAGCAAGTCACCGCAGAAATAAAATGCCAAAGGCGCAACACTATTTGGCGGCATGAAATAGCGAACCTGTAGACCCATTTTCCCGAAATACTGGTCAGTCGAAGAAAATTCATTTTGCTGATACTCAACCCCCAAGATCGGATGCTGATTCTCAGTACGGTGATAAACCTTACTGCTTGAAACACTGAGGCAGATCACAGGCGCTTTATCAAACTTGGCTTTATAAGCATCTGAGTTGACAAAGTACTTAAACAATTTCCCGTGCAGATCACCAAAGTTATCAGGAATACTGAATTGGGCTTGATCTTTATTATGCTCTAGCAGTAATACGCTAAAATCATAATCACGCACATAAGAAGAAAAACTGTTACCGACCATGCCTTCAATACGTTGGTTATTTTTATGATCAACGATATTGGTTTTTAATACTTCAATAATCGGAAAGTTATCACCGTTGCCCTGAATATCCATATCAACAGAAACAATTTCTAGTTCGATCGAATAGCGATCGCCCTTAGGATTATCCCAATGTGCCAAGTCGTTGAAACGATTGTTCATCATCTTTAAAGTTTTGCGTAAGTTTTCTTGGCGACTCTCACCGCGTGCCAAGTTGGCAAAGTTGGTGGTGAGACGTGTGCTATTTGAAGGATGATAATTTTCATCGAAACTGATGCTCTTAATCGAACATTTAAACGCTGTGCTCATTGTGATTACTACCCTAATTATCTGCGATAAATCTAAACTTAATCCGTGCTCTCTCTAGACTTTCCAATGTTCTTTACGGGTCTTTCTCACCCGTAATATTCTCGGTCTTTTCTAATTTGTGCCTAACGGTCCAATTAAGAATCAACGATAAGACCTCTATCGTTAAGAGCTATGCAGTAATTTATACCCGATTCACAACATGAATAAAAATGATTTAGTCTCACTGAGAAGTGAATGAAATTCATGTTTGATGTTTTTTGATGTTTAGAGCAGATAAAACCGGACAATTCGGGGTTTGAGCGTGTAAGAATATGCAGCAGATACAGGGTTGCTCGAGGACTTAAGCCTCGCTGGCCAAATACCAATTTTTCCAAGAACTGCTACCGCGGATGTCAATCGGTACGGTTGGGATTAGTTTTTCTTTTAATACTGGGGTTTGCTCAACGGCTTTGGCCAGTCTTGCTTTGACGGAATGAATACATTCACGATCACCAAATTCACAGCGATCAAAGCGGGTGCCCCCACAGGGACCATTGGCCAAACCTTTGGGACAGGTTTCAGGGCAGATATATAGCGTATCTCCTAAACGACATTGCCCACAACTCTCACAGCCCACCACCCCATGCTTGGTCAACAGTTCTAGTTTGAGTAAGGCTTTTGCCGCAGGGATATTCTCCCAAAAGGGTGCTTTAAAAATATAACGCCCAACACCTTTCGCAATTTTTGATTCAAATAACGCATCATGCATCAAATGTAATTGCTGATATTTAATAATCTGGCTGGAGGTCGGCGGCCGAGAAAAGTTGCTCAAGGTCGGCATAAACGCTTT
>JASLIY010000086.1 GCA_030152675.1 Acinetobacter sp. | reverse complement strand
GATTGGGGCCGATACTTTGCACGGCCATCATCCACAACAACGGTGCGATCAATGAAGGGAATACTCCGGCATAAAGCACACTGGCGGCATTTTGACTGTCGATAGGATCAAGACCAAACCATAAAATAAACGGTAAATGATAAATCAGTGCAAAGGCGATCTGAATATATAAGCTGATCATCAAGGGAACTTTGAGTTGCCATTTTTTAAGAAATACCCCATAAAAGGCATAGAAAAATACTGCGAACACCATGATGACGTCACCGGAATGACCCCCTAAATTCAATAGACTGGCAAAATCCCCCTGCCCCATCACATACATCAAGCCAAACAGCGACAATAAACTGCCGATCACCGCAAAACGGTTGGGAATATCTTTTAAAATCGCCATCGATACAAAGATGGTAAAGATCGGAATAAAGGCATTGATGATGCCCATATTGGTGGCAGAGGTATAATGCGCCGCGCTATAAGATAAGCCCTGATACAACACCATCCCAAAAGCACTGAGTACCGCAAACTGGAAAAAATGCTCGCGGATCAAATGGCGCTGTTGATAGACCTTATAGGCCATAAACGGCGTAAGAAGAATAAAAGCCACCAACCAGCGATAGAAACTAATACTGACCGGCGAAATATAATCAGCAACATAACGCGTGACTGCAATATTCATCGACCATATTAATACTGCCACCACCGGCAGTGCAAAAGCCCACCAGTGCTGATTAGATTTGAGATGCATGACTTTTACCCAGAATAGAATAGCCTGTTATTTTCAACCAAGTCTGATTTTATTTAAATACGTTATTTCAGACATTCATAAGCCAATCAAGACATGCTTCATGTGATTGTTCCTCGCAATTCAGACAACAGTTGTGTGTTGATGAATTTCAGGTCATGCTCAATACGGCGATAAGTTTGGACAGATAGCAAGGCAGTTATCAATGCAAGATCTGAATCAGTGGATTGAAGTTGAAGAGTTTCATTATCGAAAAGATGAAGTCATCACCCAACACAGCAGTTTGTGGGGCGATTTTAATTTTAGTTTAAATGGTCTACTTGAGTTTTCGATTGCGGAACAGAAATTTCTATCCCCCCCGAATTATGGAATTTGGATTCCCCCACATACGGCCCACTGCTCGACGGCTATTGATGTGCATACCACACACTATATTTGTATTCGCATCCATTCTGCGTTATGTCAACAACTGTCCAGCAGTTGCAAAACCTTAAGTATCCAACCATTTTTTCGCCATACTGTGGCCGAATTACTTAGGCTGAAATCGATCGACCTCAAACCCTTCACCTCACATTCAGCACTTACTTTATCGACGCAAGACCACACAGCATCAATCCAGCATGACTATCAACAGCATCTACTGCGTGTCCTGTTTGATCAAATCCTGCAAGCACCCGCCTACGATCAATATCTTCCGCAAACACATCACCCGAGTCTTGAGCCAATCTTGAAACAGCTATCCGAACCCACACGCTTTAAACAGAGCTTGCAGCAGATCTTGGCCGATTTCGAAGTTAGTGAACGACATATCTTGCGCTTGAGCCAACAGCAACTGCAACTGCCCATTTCCGAGTGGCGCAATCGTGCCAAGATTATTCATGCAATCTCTGAACTACGCCAAGGTACGACCATCAAACGAATTGGCTATGATTTAGGCTATCAACATAGCTCAAGTTTTATTGAATTTTTTAAGCGCTATACCGGCCAAACCCCCGCCCAAATGCGCGATGCCTAGAAATATTTTTTTGTTTTTTTGTTATTATTCATCATGATAACTACACAAAAGTATCCAAAACACCTAAGATGAACGCCTAATGATTAGCCGTATGCGCTATTTTTGAGCATACCTCATCATTGTTCAATTTGAGAAATTCACTCAAATTGTGTCATACACTGACCAACAAACAAGGATTACAGAATGAAGAAATTACTGATCGCGACACTCTGCGCCACTGCTTTCACCCTCACAGCGTGTGATAAAAAACCGACCGAAGCGAATGGCACAACAGCTGCTGCTGTCAGTTTGAGCCAAAACGTGACAGCGGATATCAAAGCAGATTTGGCTGCAATCGAAAGCCTATCTCAAACCAAAGCGCAAGAAGCCATGGAATTCCAAAGCAAACTTCTTGAAGCCGCTCAAAAAAATGATAAAGCAGCTGTCGATGGCGTTCTCAAAGGCATGAAAGATGCTGTTGAGTCATTCAACAACGATTTAAAAGGTCTGAGCCTAAAAAGCTCTGAAGTAGATGCTGTCCGTAGCAAAATGACAGAAACCAACAAGATCAGCGTTGAATTGACTGAAGCCGGCATGCAAGCCCAACCAGATCAAAACAAGATCATGGAGCTGAGCAAAAAATCAAATGAATTGCAACAACAGCTGATGGCTGATATGAAAGAGTTACAAGCCAAAGTTGCTGAAGCGAAATAAACCCTCGCTCAAATCAACCGTGCAAGTCCGTACTTGCGCGGTTTTTTTAACTCAAAAAAAGATTCACGATGATCAGAAAAGTGCTTGTGAGTACGGATAAATCTCGCTAAAACATCAGTATTATTATTTATTCTGATTAGGCACACACATGAGTCATTCCGTTTATAACATTGCACTCAACACCATCGCGGGTGAAAGCACCACCCTCAATCAATATCAAGGCAAAGTCTTGCTCTTGGTCAATGTCGCATCAAAATGTGGTCTGACGCCACAATACCAGGGTTTAGAAAAACTTTACCAAGAGAAACAACAGGATGGTCTTGAAATCCTTGGCTTTCCAGCCAATAACTTTTTAGCGCAAGAACCCGGCAGCAATGCCGAAATCGAGCAGTTCTGCTCCCTCAATTATGATGTGCACTTCCCTTTGTTCGCTAAAATCTCAGTGGTTGGTGAAGATAAACACCCGCTTTATCAAACACTCACTGCAGCCATTCCAGAGCGAATCGGTGAAGGCCCGTGGTGGCAAGACTTGGTCGAGTACGGCTTAACCCCAAATCCAAAACCAGAAGTGTTATGGAACTTTGAAAAATTTTTGATCAATAAAAACGGTGACGTTGTGGCACGATTTGCACCCGACATTACTGCAGATGACCCACGCTTATTAGATGCTATTGAAAAAGAGCTTCAGGTATAAGCCTTTATTTTTACTAATGATCTCAGGCAATTACCCCCCTGAGGTCAACCGCCCATAGCCAAACTGTTATTGCTTTGCAATTGCTACTCGTTTTTTACACATTTCAGATTTATAGTGATCTTCTGTCTTAATCTGAGATGTATTTGATGATGTATTCCAAGGTTTTACACTTGATGCAAAAGCGTGTTCGGCAACATATGACAGCATATGCTGTTATTGCGATGAGTTTGAGTTTATGGGCTTGCTCTCCCTCACCCGATGAGGAGACTGCCGCGGTAGATCAAGCATCCGAGTCAACGAACGAGCGCAGCTCATCTTCAGAGACGACACTTCGTGGTTTTGAAAGCGGCAATATGCTGTATATGGTACGAGATGTCGCCATGATGCAACAATCATCGGGCAACTATATCCAACAACTCAAGCAAAGCCAAAATGACTTAGAACAGGCGCTTGACAGTACCGACAGCGCCGACCTCAAACAAAGCGTAGATCAAATCAAGTCACAGCTCAAAGCCTTAAACCATTCACTGCAAGGTCTCAAACTGAAATCACAAGAAGTCGAAAGTATCCGTCGTCAAATTTTAGAGCTCAATCAGCAAGCATTAAAAACACCACTGATGAATGGCGCTGTTGAACTCAATCGTGAAAATATCGAAAAAATACAAACTCAACTCGACACCATCCAATTTGACATGTTGCAACTGGCCACCTTGATCATCCCCGATCCAAACGCGGATTCCAATTCTTAAAAGAAACGCCTCAGCAGCAGCCAAAGCCACTCACCCCTCTGACTTCGCTGAGGCACATTACAAAAAAGCAGCAGATCAATCTGCTGCTTTTTTGCTTGAAGCACGCTGGTGTATTAAACCATTTGATACAACCATGGCAAGCTCAAGGCCAACAGTACGCTGATGACCAGACCAAATCCGGCCTTAAAGGCATCTTGACGAACGATTTTCGCCGTTTCATAAATCGACGGCTTGAACATATGCATCGAGATTGCAAATTCACGACCTGCCAGTAAGCCAAGGAACACCCAAGTGGTACTCATCGGTACATTACTCCACTCTTTAAAGATCAACAGGATAATCGCATACATAAAGTCGATCACGGTCGCAGCACGGATATCGGTGGTTCCGGTTTTACTGGTGACAATTTTTTGAATCGCACCCCCACTGCGGTAAAAGATCACCCCGAGTAGGGTCACAAAAACCAGCACCGCAAACAGCATCCAATTCAGCGAAACTTCACGTGGTAAATACACAAAAATATTGGCCAAATCTTGGATCAACCATTGGCTCCACAAAAATGCGGTCGCGAGCCATTGCAGTCCAATCCAATAACCGGCCGCCGGTTGCCCAGAGGTACGATCAAAGTATTCGGTCATGCTCTTGATCACAAAGCGATACAGCAAGATCGCCAACACAAACGCAACGGCATAGCCCATCAACGACTTGGTCAGCATCGAGCCCAGACTACTCGGTGCAAAGATGGTTAACACCAGAAAGGTCGTGCTCACAGGCACAGAAAGTCGTGTCAGGATCAAGATCACGATCGGCGGAATAATATAAAGCCAGTTCAAGCCATTTTCTGGAAATGGAATTTTGTCTAGGCGTTGATAAGAGGCATCTCCCACGCCGGAGCTATACCAGCCATAGAACAGCACCACCACCAAAATACTACTGGCAAATAACCACAGTACCCACCAAGGACGCTTGCTATTGGAGGAAATAAACGTACCCAAAGTTTGAATGGCATCATTGGCAACGATTGAATAGGCAGCAAGTACAAAGCCAACCACCATATAAATTTCTAACATCATCATTCTCGTTATTTTTAAGTTTGATCGTATGTATTTACGCAAAAAAATATTTCAGCTTTAAGAATTTAGATTTAATAAATTTCAAAAACTAAATGTTCAACAGAATATTTATGGCAAGACATTGTTTTTATTACTAAAGACCAATAAATATAAACTGGATTTAGCTGTGCTGCTTTGAACTTCTCACAGGCTAACGCAGCATGATTGAATTCAGTTTCTAGCGATTTCTG
>JASLIY010000069.1 GCA_030152675.1 Acinetobacter sp. | reverse complement strand
CGAGGTGATAACACTAATATTCAACTGATTCGTAAGGGTCAAACCTATGACTTAAATGTAATCGCCTTAGAAAAACAAGGGCTATCATTACACAATGTATTAATTCAATCGAATGATACTTTGTTTGTAAATACCAAGTTAAATCAAAAACTTTATGTCATGGGTGAATCCAGTCGTAGCCAAGCGCTTGCACTACGTGACCAAGGTATGACCCTAAGTGATGTCCTCGGTGAAAGTGAAGGGATCAACCCTTACTCTGCAAGCGCAGCACGAATTTTTATCATGCGTACCGACTTAAAAACCAAAACATCGACAATCTATCATTTAAACCTGAGTAGTTTCGGCAATCTAGCACTTGCCAATCAGTTTGAAATGCAAAAAAATGATATCGTCTATATCGATGCTACTGGCTTAACGCGTTGGCAACGTATCGTCAATCAAATCATTCCTTTCTCAAGCGCACTCTATAGCTTTGATCAGTTAGGTAAATAGTAATCATGCAAATTAAAACTGTACTGGTGGTCTGTGTCGGAAATATTTGTCGTAGCCCAATGGCTGAGTATTTTTTAAAACAGCAGCATCCCCAACTCGAGATCGACTCTGCAGGACTTTCTGCGATGGTAAACCATCCTGCAGATGATAAAGCGATCAGTTGCATGGATCAGCTTCAAATAGATATGCGCCCCCATGTCGCCAAGCAAATTGATGCGCACTTGATTAAAAAATCAGATCTAATCTTAGTCATGTCTCACAATCAGCAGCGCCATATCGAGCAAAGTTGGCCCTTTGCCAAAGGTAAAGTGTTTCGTTTAGGGCACTGGCAGAGTCAGAATGTCGCTGACCCTTACAAGCACGACCAAGCATTTTTTGACCAAACATGTCGCCTGATTCAATCCTATGCTTTGGACTGGCAATCTCATCTTTAAATTTTAATTAAATGTTGACTATGAATCAAAATACCAAAACAAATGATGATACGATCGATCTTAAGGCGTTATTTTTCTCACTGATATCGCAATGGAAATTGATTACGCTCTGTGTAATCTTGAGTTTGATCTGTGCGCTCCTATACCTGCGTGTTACCCTCCCCACCTATTCAACTGATGCAATGGTTCAGGTTGAAGATGGTAAGAGTGCAGCATCTGCGGCACTGCTTGGCCAATTAAGTAACCTTTCTGGTGGAATGGGACAAAAGTCACCAGCAGATGCTGAAATTGAGATCTTAAAGTCTCGTTTAGTCTTGGGCCAAGTGATTCAAAATTTGAACTTAACCATTCAAATTAGAGATAATCAAGATACTCTATTTAATCGTCTAATCTCACAAGATAAAACTAAACTCAGTTATAGTGCAGATGCAGTCACTTTTCAGAATAATCAAAAATTTATTCAAATTAAAAAGCTAGATGTCCCTGCTTACTATCTAGATAAACCGCTCAAGCTTCAATTACTCAATAATGATAAATTTAATTTGAGTTACGATGATAAAGTGATATTGACTGGAAAGCTCAACAGCTTAAACCAAATCAATACGCCCAAAGGTTCGTGGAATATCCAGATTAACTCACAAGGCAGCTTCGCAAATAGTTTTACTTTAACCAAAAAGTCTTTAACTTCTGCAGTCGGCTCATTCTTACAAAGCTATTCAGTTGCTGAGAAAGGAAAACTCACAGGAGTCATTGGTCTAAGTTATATTGGCAATGATAAAGAACACATCACGGACGTCCTCAATAATGTCCTGAGTATCTACCATCAACAAAATATTGAACGTAAATCTTTAGAATCCAAGCAAACCTTGAGTTTCTTAGATAAACAGCTCCCTGAACTGAAGCAACAACTTGTAGATTCTGAAATTAAGTTTAACCAATTCCGCGAACAGCATAATACCGTCGATGTCACCCAAGAGTCTGAACTCTTGCTGAAGCAGAATATTGAGCTAGAAAAAATCAAAATTGATTTAAAACAGAAACAAGCTGAATTGATGGCCAAATATACGGATGGCCATCCGCTCATGACCGAAATTAATGCACAGCTCGATGCCATTAATAGTAAAACCAATGAGCTGAATAGTACATTGAAACGTTTACCCGAGCTACAACGTCTCTACCTGCAACTGTATCGTGACGTTAAGGTCAACACCGAACTTTATACTTCACTGTTAAATAGCTATCAACAACTGAAAATTGCCAAAGCAGGTGAGATTGGGAATGTGCGTATTATTGATACTGCCGTTGAGCCAATCAAGCCGATTAAGCCACGTAAACTGATTATCTTGATCTTATCGATATTTGTTGGCGGCTTTATAGGCGTACTCGCAGCACTATTACGTAGCATGTTACACACGGGAATTAAAGATTCGACCCAAATTGAAAATGAGTTGGACCTCCCTGTCTATGCCACTGTACCGCGCTCTCCGATTCAGGAAAGTCGTATTCAGATGCTGAAGAAGAAGAAATCGATTCCAATCTTAGCGGTTAAGAATAGTGAAGATATCGCCATTGAGAGTTTACGCAGTATCAGAACGACGATTCACTTTGCACTGACCAATGCCAAAAACAATATTATCTCGATCTCAGGCCCCGCACCTGAAGTTGGTAAATCCTTTATTTCAACGAACTTAGCTGCAATCTTGGCGCAAAGTAATAAAAAAGTACTCTTGATTGATGCTGACTTAAGACGTGGTTATCTACATAAATACTTTAATCGTGATACCAACCCAGGTCTCACCGAATATTTAAGTCAAGAGATTCCTCTTGAGCAATGTATTTATACAACGGAAGTTGAAAATCTAGACTTTATCGCACGTGGTAAAAGCCCAAATAACCCTTCTGAAATGCTGTCGTCGAATCAGTTCAGCGAGTTATTGAAGTCTTTGTCTAATCAATATGATCATATTATTATCGATACGCCACCGGTACTCGCAGTCACGGATGGCATCATTGTTTCGCAATTTGCAGGCGTCAATCTGATCGTGGCACGATTTGCCAAGACACAGATGAAAGAAATTGAACTTACCCTGACTCGCTTTGAACAAGCGGGTAGTAAGGTAAATGGTGTCATTCTAAATGATATTCAGCATTTACCTGGCAGCAGTTCAAATTACAACTATAATTATTCTTATGCTTACACTTCGCATAAAGAAGATTAAGTTGCGCTGAAGTAAAGCTAGATTCAATATCTAGCTTTTTTTATGATGAAAGCTGTATATTTTGAGTAGATTCAACTGAAAATAAATATAGTTTTCACTCAATAAGCGCTATGCTTCAAGCATTCAGAGTTAAGTTGATCCTTCGTTTTTTAAGATTAAAATTGAGACACCTTATGAGTAAAGCCTTACCCATCACCATTGCAGTACTTTTAGGCGGCGCTGCACTTGTACCTGTGTATTATGCCTCGAAATCACCAGCGACGATGTCTAGTGTCAAAATGAGTGCGGATGCAAAACCTGTTGAAAAAATCAGTTATGCGCTCGGTTATGAAGTGGCGAGCCAAACCCCTCCTGAACTTGACGTAAACACCTTTGTTGCGGGTATACGCGCAGGACATGCACATGAAGCGCCTGCCTATAACGAAGAAGAACTGCAGGCTGCTTATGTTGAGTTTCAGAAAGAAATGCAACAAAAACAAGTAACCAGTGCCCAAACTGCGGATACTGAAAGTCAGAAGTTTTTTGCAGAAAATGCCAAGAAAGCAGATGTCATCACGACTGCATCTGGTTTGCAATATAAAATTACCCAGCCCGGAACTGGTAAAAAACCAACTGCTGATTCTATGGTCACTGTGCATTACAAAGGTCAATTGCTAGACGGCAAAGTATTTGACAGTTCATATACCCGCGGCGCACCGATTGATTTTAAACTCAATCAAGTGATTCCAGGTTGGACTGAAGGCTTACAGCACATGCAAGAAGGTGCTAAAGCCACACTCTATATTCCTGCAAAACTGGCCTATGCTGAACGTGGTGTGCCTGGCAGTATCCCACCGAATAGTGCGCTCATCTTTGATGTTGAATTGATTAAAATCAACGATGTTGAAGTGATTAAAACCAACTAAGTTATAGAGATTCACTTCAATATAAATCGGAGAGCAAAGCCTCTCCTTTTTATTGCGCGATATCAAAAAAAATAAGCTATATCTCGTGATTCATTTCGATTATGCTGAGTTAAGCCCGATCTGAAGCATAAGTATATACTGCGTTTTAATCTTGAATATCACTCACATTAAAATGCCTCCATAGACATCTTGAGGCGATAGATTTTAGTCGCTACGTTTTGGAAATTAATATGAAAAATAAATTCGTTTGCATCACTGCTTTATTGATCTGTAGCAGTAGCTACGCTGAAACGATCAACAACCGAAGTCCAGCACCCTCTCAATTAGGCTATAGCTATGGCTATGTCATGGGTCGAAGTAACGCAGACATCTTAAAAGATATTAATTTAGATGCCTTTATACAAGGCTTAAAGCAAGGCTCAACAGGACAAAAATCCAATCTCAGCGATGAGGACATGGCCAAAGCATTGACCCAGTACAAGAAACAAAGCGATGCGCAACAGCTAGAAGAGTTTAAGAAAATTGCAGCCAGCAATGCACAAAAAGGCAAAGCTTTTCTCAGTGAAAATGCAAAGCTTGCGGGTGTAAGCACCACCAAGTCAGGCTTACAGTACCAAGTGATTCAAGCGGGTCAAGGTCAAAAACCACGGGCCAATTCAAGAGTAGAGGTCAATTATGAAGGTCGTCTTTTAGATGGCACTGTCTTTGATAGCTCAATCGCACGAAATCAATCTGTCGAGTTTCAGGTCAGCCAAGTGATCCAAGGTTGGACTGAAGGTCTACAACTGATGCAAGAAGGTGCAAAATATCGCTTCTTTATTCCTGCTCAACTGGCTTATGGTGAAATTGGTTCTGGTGATGCAATTGAACCTAATAGTACCCTGATCTTTGATGTCGAATTGATCAAGGTTCTTCCCTAGTAGTCGTTTAATCTGATGTTATATGCAGCATTATTTTAAGTGGCATATTGAGCTTGATATAAAATATTAAATATCTAATCCGCATGATCTCGCACGGCGCACCGCGCGAGATCAGCATTTGAGGGAGGTGATGACTTTATCATGATGATTGTAATTCTACATTTTCCTCTTTTATCGTTTCTATGCGGTCTATCCCATTCCCCAGTGATTGCTTTATTCTCACCAAGAGCTCGGTTAATACTTTAACTGACGAGGGCGAAAGCCTGTTAGTAGCAATCCAATCGCATAAGCCAATGCACCGACCACACACAGTCCTGCAACTTCAGCAGCACGTATCCATTGCGAAAGCTCACCGTCATACCAAGTCAATGCATAATATAAAGCACCGATCATCATCATATTGGCGATCAAGAACTGTAAAAATAATTTTTTCCAGTGCGGACCAAAACGGAAAATATTGCGTCGATGTAAGTAGTAGTACAGCATTCCCGCATTCACCAATGCAGAGCCTGATGAGGCAATCGCCAACGCCATATGTTCAGCCTGCCAATCAATCAGTTTAAAGAACCCGATAAATACGATATTTAAAATCGCATTGGCAGCCACCGCCATAAAACCAACACGTACGGGAGTTTTGGTATCTTGAATGGCATAAAACCCAGGTGCGAACACTTTGATCAACATAAAGGCCAACACACCACCACTCATACATTGCAGTGCCATCGCGGTCATTTCAGTATCCCGAAGATCAAATGCACCACGTTGAAACAGGGCTTGAATGATCGGGGTAGACAACATAAATAACGCGATACTGGCAGGAACCCCCACCAACACGATCACGCGTGCCGCCCAATCCATCATGCCTTTGAATTTTTCTTGATCTTGTTCAGCTTTACGGGCAGACAACGACGGTAAAATTACTGTACCAATCGCAACCCCGATCAATCCCAACGGCAACTCAGTCATACGCTCGGCACTATACAGCCAAGAGACCGAGCCATCCTGCATGAACGAAGCCCAAATCGTGTTCAGTAAAAGATTAATCTGGGTAACGGACACCCCAAACAACGCTGGCAGCATCAGCTTTAAGATGCGCTCTACCCCTTCGTGTTTAAAATCAACTTTGGGTGGAATCAGCAGCTTTTTGCGCCAGAGTTCAGGAATTTGAATCGCCAACTGCAGAATTCCAGCCACGACGACAGCCCAGCCTAATGCCATGATCGGCTCAGCCATATGCGGTGACAACCACCACGCCCCTGCAATCATCGCGATATTCAGCAATACGGGGGCAAATGCCGGTGTTGAAAAAGATCCGTAGCTGTTGAGGATACTGCTGGCAAATGCCGTTAACGACATAAACAGTAAATAGGGAATGGTGAGACGGAACATATCCACGGCGAGATCAAATTTGGCAGCATCATTGTGAAAACCCGGTGCATAAGCATAGATAATCGCTGGCGCGGCAATCATGGCCAGCAAAGTTAACAAAGACATCACCGTGAGTAAGCAACCAAAGACCCGACTAATCAGGATCTGCACTTCGGCATGCAAGCGCTGGGTTTTATATTCAGTCAGAACTGGAATAAAAGCCTGTGAAAATGCGCCTTCAGCAAATAAACGTCGAAAGAAGTTGGGAATCCGAAATGCCACGACGAATGTATCAAAATCTTTACCCGCACCAAATACCGTCAGCAAGACCATGTCACGGACTAAACCAAGCACCCGTGACAGCATCGTCATTGCACTGACGATAAAGGTGGATCGCCATAGCGCCATCATCAACCCCTTGTTCAAATAAAGTGGCTATTGTAGTTGAACTGCCTTAAAAATGGGTTGATCTAGGTGCCAGTTGGCTTTGTTTTTTTTGTTGCAGACGTGCACGAAAGTGGTTCCATTGAAAATGCGGACCCGGATCAGTTTTACGTTGTGGTGCAATATCAGAATGTCCTGCAATATGCTGTGCGGTTTTTGGATAAGCGATTTGAATTTGCTCGACCACCTCAACCAAGCGCTGATACTGAATCTCTTCAAAATCCGTATCATCGCTGCCCTCAAGCTCGATCCCAATAGAGTAATCATTACATTCTTTTTTACCCAAATAACTCGAACGCCCAGCATGCCATGCGCGATCATTGAGATTGACGCATTGCAGCACTTCACCGGTTCTCAAGATCAAAACATGTGCAGAAACTTGCATCCCTTGAATGGTTTGAAAATAAGGATGTATAGACCAATCCAACTGATTTTGAAAAAACTGCTCAATATAAGCACCACCAAACTGTGAAGGTGGCAAACTGATATTGTGGATCACGATGAGTTGGATTTCAGTGCCCGCGGGACGTGCATTAAAATTTGGCGATGCAATTTGTCGTGCACCCTCGATATGTCCAGCGACGATCTGAAAGTTGCTAGCACTGTGCATGCAGGTTTCCTCATTTTTATGTGAAGGCGAAAATGGTGGAAGATGTGATTGAGCGTTGCTTAGCTTAGCGCCAATCCCAGCAAAATAAAAATTTATCCAAAGATTTGAGGACAGTGCTAAGATATCGCCCAACTTTAAAGCGATATTTTATAGGGATATTTGATGTCTATAGCGCAATCTTTGTTGGAACAATCGATTCAAATTAATATTCAACACGCACTACAAGAAGATATTGGTGAGGGGGATATTACCGCCCTACTCACCCCGCAAGATCAGCAAGCCAGCGCCCGTATCCTCAGTCGTGAAGACATGGTTCTGGCAGGTCAACCCTGGGTCGATGCTTTGATTCAACAGTTTGATCATCGTGTGGAAGTGCGATGGCATAAACAAGATGGCGATCGTGTTCAAGCCAATGAAGTTTTTTTAACCCTCAAAGGAGCAGCGCGTAGTTTATTGACGGTAGAGCGTCCTGCGCTCAACTTTATCCAAACCTTATCTGCCGTGGCCACTAAAACCGCACACTATGTGCAACAACTTGAAGGCTTGAACACTCGACTCTTAGACACCCGCAAAACCTTACCCGGTTTACGCATTGCACAAAAATATGCCGTTGCCGTGGGCGGTGGACAAAATCATCGTCTCGGTCTCTTTGATGCATTCTTAATTAAAGAAAATCATATTATGGCAGCCGGGGGTATTCATGCGGCGATCGAGCAAGCGCGCCAACTGGCACCCGGTAAACCAGTCGAAGTTGAAGTCGAAAGTTGGGATGAGCTCAATCAAGCGCTCGACGCACAAGCTGATATCGTCATGCTAGATAACTTTAGTCAGCAACAGATGATCGATGCAGTGGCGCATGTAGCAGGTCGTTGCAAGCTTGAGGCCTCTGGCAATATTACCATCGCCAACCTACGTGAAGTTGCGAGCAGCGGTGTGGACTATATTTCGATGGGCGTGCTCACCAAAGATGTGACTGCCATCGATCTATCGATGCGCTTTCAAGCAGACTAATTTCGAGTCCCTTTTCGACAAAGCCTTTCGTAAAACCACCCAAGACAATACTGTACTTGGCTACGCCTTAAGATCACCAAGGATGGCATCTTAGGCGCTGGACTGCTGAGTACAACATCATTGTAATAAACAGGGCGTTGCCTATAATAACCCCCCACCCTTTAAGTCCACTTTGAACATCATGACCCTCTTAAGACAGCAACTGGTATTTTTACTGGTGGCGTTTTTATCGGTATTGTTTTTTTTCTTATATCAAGAAAATATCTCACAGTTTTTTGCCCTGCCTTATGCACAATTCAAGATGCGTATCTTTAAGTATGCTTTTTCGATCTTACTCAACTATGCCTTGATTGCAGGCTTGTATCTGTTACTTCGAAAGACTTGGGCGACAATATTTTTGAGCCAGTTTGTGGTGTTTCTGCTGACTTTTATCAATATTCAAAAAGAACATTATCTGGCTGCGAGCTTAGTACCAAGTGATTTTTTATTGCTACAAGAAACCTTAAAAGCTGCACCGACTCTATTAATGCTCGGTGTATTGTTTGGATTAGGGCTCAGTGCTACTGCATTGGTGTGGTTATATAAAAAAGAAAGTCGTGAACCCAAAAAATTAATTTTGGGCAATACTTTATTATCAGTGTCGATCATCGGTTTCTTTGTTACCGCAAATTTTAAAAATAATTTTTATGAAGCTTGTGCAAGCAAACCCCGTCCAGGCATCTGCCGCTATCATACGTATTTACCCAATACTCGCGGTGATTGGGTCGGTGATCATCTCACCATTAAAAGTCTGGGCTTTAGTACTTTCTTTTTTTCAAAATCGGTCGATAACTTAAATAGCAAAATTTTCCAAAATCAGAATATTCCCAAAGAAAAAATTGAACAGTTATTGAAGCGCGAAGCAACCACGCCAGTAACGGCATCAATCGCTCCTGAATCTCCAGCACAACCATTACCGAATATTATCTTTGTGATGAGTGAATCCCACTGGGATGCACGAAAACTCGATCCCAGTATTCCAAAAAACATCACCCCGACCATTGATCAAAATCAAATCTCACAAGTCTTGTCGCCAAGTTTTGGGGGTGGAACTGCGAATGTCGAATTTGAAGTACTGACCAGTTTAAATGTGCAACTCAATCAAAATGAATTGCTTTACGTGTCTAAACTGAAACGCCCAATCTACGCATTCCCGCACTATATGAACCAGCTGGGCTATAACACCACAGCGATGCATAATAATGGCAAATATTTTTATAATCGGAGTGCGGTCTATCAACATCTTGGCTTCCAACGTTTTATCTCCTTGGAGAATATGACCAACGCAGCAAACCGTAAACAATATATTAACCAAGCTGGCTGGGCCAATGATGATCTGCTTTATGCCAGTATTGAACAGCAATTGACTCAAACCGACCAACCACAGTTTATCTATGCGATCAGTGTTGAAAACCATCCCATGTATAACGATGATCGCTTTGGGCGCGATGCATATCAACTCACCAAGCCCGGTCTCTCAGATGCCAGCAAAAGACAGCTCAACACCTATCTGATGGGAATGAAGCGTGCAGATGACAAACTCAAACAATTGATCCAAAACGTCAGCCAACTCGAACGTCCAACGCTGATTATCTTCTTTGGTGATCATTTGCCGAACCTGCAACAGGTCTATGATGATTATGGCTTCTTTGCATCCGCACAAGATAAAGCCGAGAAAAAACAACTGAAGTATTTTGAAACGCCATTGGCGGTGTGGAGTAACTTCCCCATCGATCAGAAGCAACTCAAGCAAGAGTATATTCCAGCGCATTTCCTTGCCCATCGGGTTCTGAGTGCGGCACACCTACCTCTGTCACCGTATTATCAGTTTACTCAACAGATCAATGACTGCTATCGCGCGATCCATCCAACAGCTCAGCATATTGCAACACAATGCTCGGACAAAGCGGTTCAGGCTGATCGACTCAGTGCCTATCAGGATTTAAATATGGATGTTATGAATGGTAAGAACTGGACTTATCAGATTTTAAAGCAGGATTAAGCCCGTACTAGGCCTGATCCTGATCTTGAACAGAATCAGAGTGATCGGTATTTTTTTGCGACTGTTGAACTTTAAGTTGTGTATTGAGCGAAGATGCTGGCTCATCCCGATAAGGATCGGCTGTGATAAAGACAAAAGTCATAATCGCCATCAAGATAATTAATGCATTCATATTTTTTTGGTCTTACGGAAGAAGCAGCAAGCTTAAAAAAATCGATTGCGAGGAACTTGAACTTTATGTAACGCCACAACTTAGGCTTGCTAGGTTTAGGTATCCCACGTAATCGTTATGTAAAAACAGCACCTTCAAGGTGCTGTTTTTGTTTCTAAATCAGGTCTGCGCTTCAAGGGTTAAGCATGCTTCGATCTAGATAGCCCATGAAAGGATCTGAGATCGAGTCTTGAGCTGTCTCGATCCGGCCGGCAAAGCGGCGTCCATAAGTCGGCTCATCTTGTATAGACACACTGAAATCATACCAACCACCAAATTCGCTCATGTCCCAACTTAAGCTTGTCTCCGTTGCAGTGGTTTCGATTTGCCAGACTTTTGCATCGAGATAAGCGTTGGCGCTCACTTGTAACTTGACGGGTGTCGCTGCATCGTGTCGAACTTTCAGTTCAATTTTAGCTTGGCAGTCTTCGACACAGACACGAATTTCTGGTCGCGATGCACTTTGCTGTGCTTGATTGATATCCCCACTGAACTGGCGATGAAAACCATTCGGTCCCAAGACCCAAAGATCATAACGACCGGCATGCAGTGCCCAGACATCATCCAACTGCTTACCCGCCTCTAGCATATAGCGTCGCGGCACGGCTTCGAGATCCAAACGATCATAAACATGAAATACCGCAGCGGCAGTCCCCGTATTAGAAAAGAGCAGTTTGCTGTGTTGCAATGTCACATCGATCAGTGCACTACAATGCAAAATATAAGGCAAAGCACGTGAATGACGAATGCCTGTGGCTTGGCGTGGTCGATCTTGCTGATTCGGTCGGCTGACTTGTTTAAGCTGTTGTTGCGCAGCACGAATCGCATCTGCTTGCTGCTGTGTCTTGGTGCCCGCCAAATCCACCATGGGCGCATGATTTGGGGTTTTAAAATCAAAAGCCGAGCTGAGGTCACCGCAAACGGCGCGACGATAAGGGCTGATATTCGGCTCATGTACCCCAAAGCGTTGCTCGAGGAATTGAATCACGGAAGTATGATCAAACACCTGTGAATTGACCCAGCCACCTCGGCTCCACGGAGAAATCACATACATCGGGACACGTATTCCTGGCCCATACACCCCACCATCAGGCTTAGGCTGTGCAGTCGATGAGCTGACTCTGGCATGATCAAAGTATTCAAATGACATCTGTTCACTGGTCAGTGTGGTCTTGCCATGTAGACGTCCACCTTGATCTCGAGATGGTGCACTTGGCGATGGCATATGATCAAAAAATCCATCATTTTCATCAAAGTTCACCAGCAGCACCGTTTGACTCCAAAGTTCAGGATCGGCAGTCAAGGCATTGAGTAACTCTTGGATATACCATGCGCCTTGTACTGGACTTGACGGTCCAGGATGCTCACTGTACGTAGCGGGCGCCACGATCCAACTGACTTGAGGGAGTTGCCCTTGTGCAATATCTTGTTTGAGCGCCCCCAAAAACCCCTTATCTGGCATGGTATTGGCGATGCCTTTATACAGTGGTTGCTCGGCATCGATCTTTTCATCATAGGCTGGGCAAATTGCATTGTGTGAAACAGGCTGGCCAGAACGCTCATTGGCCAAACGGTATTGCTTAAAACCCGCCAAAGGATTGTCAGTAAAATTATCCGGCATGTTTTGATAGACTTTCCAACTCACTCCGGCCTGTTGCAGGCGTTCAGGATACGTCCCCCACTCATAGCCATAGCGCGATGAACCAATTGAATCAAATTCATTCACCACACTGGCGACATTGCCGCCAGTTGGACCATTGGTGCCAGTCCAAATAAACTGTCGATTGGGATTGGTCCCGGCATGCATGGCACAGTGGTAAGCATCACATAGGGTAAAAGCATCCGCCAAAGCAAACTGAAATTCCAGTTCCTGCTGTTGATAATAACCCATCGACTGCGGGCGTTTATGCTTGACCCACTGCCCCATACGCCCCATGTCCCATGCATCTTGGCCATCTCGCCATGAGTGTGGCGTACCATTAACACGTTGTGCATTGCCCAAGCGGCTGTCTAAATGATAAGGCAAGATCTTATTCTTTTGAGCATCATATTGCTCCCAAACCACACGTTGCTCACTTAAGGGAATGGTGAAGCGATCACCAAAACCACGTACGCCTTTGAATGTGCCAAAGTAGTTATCAAAGGAACGGTTTTCTTGGGTTAAGATCACCACATGTTTAACATCTTGAATGCTGCCGCTTTGTACCTTGGCATCAATCGCCAAGGCTTTTTGGATACTGGCAGGAAAGCTGGCCAATGCCGCTGCGCTAAACATAGTTTTGCTTGAATTGAGAATAAAATCACGACGATTCATGCTGTTGTCCTTATTATGGTTATATTTATGGTGCGCAGTGCACATGACATGGGCTTGTCACAGGCTGCTCTGGAGGATGGTCTTGATCATCATCCCCATTACAAGCACTCAGTAGCGCACTACTGCTGAGCAGCAAAAACATATAAACCAATCGACGCATTGCTCTATCCCGATCATTAAAGTGTGACATAGTGAACAAAATCCCAATGACAGCTTGATGATGATTTGATGGCAATTTCATGGCAACGCGGTCATCGTCCCGCAAACAAAAAACGCATCCGAAGATGCGTTTATGTTTAACTCAATTGGATCTGCGACCCGCTTACCAACCTAAGGCTTTTTGTTGTTTTTCGATCAAATCTTTGATGCCTTTTTCCGCAAGCTCCAACATGGCGTTGCACTGCACACGGGTAAATGGTTTTTCTTCAGCAGTACCCTGAATTTCAATAAATTCACCCGACTGCGTCATCACCACGTTCAAGTCAGTTTGGCAATTTGAATCTTCTTCGTAGCAGAGATCAAGCAAGGCTTCATCTTGATACATGCCAACAGAAATTGCAGCAACCAAACCTTTTAATGGATCGTGCTTAATTTTTTTCTGTTCTAGTAATACATTCATTGCGTCAACCAATGCCACGGCAGCACCGGTAATCGCTGCAGTACGTGTACCACCATCGGCTTGGATCACATCACAGTCAATCGCAATGGTGTTTTCACCGAGTTTTTTCAGGTCAACCATGGCACGTAAACTACGACCGATCAAACGTTGAATTTCTTGCGTACGTCCACTTTGCTTACCGCGAGCGGCTTCACGATCACTACGGGTATGGGTTGAACGTGGCAACATGCCGTATTCCGCAGTGACCCAACCTTGGCCTTTGCCTTTGAGAAAACGCGGCACAGAGTTTTCGACACTGGCGGTACACAGTACTTTGGTATGACCAAATTCGACCAAAACTGAGCCTTCTGCATAGCGCGTATAGTTACGGGTAATTTTAACATCACGTAATTGGTCTAATGCACGTTGGTCGATACGCATAAATCTTCCTTATCTTGGCTTCATTGAATTGCGGGCTAGTATAACAGATGCATGTTTGAAGATAGGAGCACTCAGACCGCACAACTGTAAAAACTCATCCGCATCCATTGCTGTGGCTTATCCTAAAATTGCTTTGAATTTCTGCCACGTCCCTTGAATACGCTGATTCAGCGACTCAGGGACAGAATGTATGGCCAAGCGTTTCCAAACACTGCCAAACTGTTTAAAAAAGTTGGCTTGGTTATAGTGAATGCCATACTCCGCGCATAATGCTTCAATCTGAGGTGCGACCTCTGCATAACGATTGGCAGGCATATCGGGAAACAAGTGATGCTCAATTTGATGGCTCAAGTTACCACTTAATATGTGCAACGATGGCGTTCCAGTAAAATTGCTCGAACCGCGGATTTGACGTAGATACCATTCAGCACGGGTTTCAAACGCAGTATTATCTGCTTCAAAAGTTTCAGTATCTTCAGTGAAGTGGCCATTAAAAATCACCGCCGATGACCAAATATTCCGGATCACATTGGCCACCGTATTTGCAGTCAACACAGGCAATGCATTCGGCCCAGCGATCACAGGGAAAAATACATAATCTTTCATCACTTGGCGCGCCATTTTTTTTCTAAATTTGGCGGAATCTTCCCAAACCTGTGCCCAAGTTTTGGTTTTATAGGTTAATGCATCTTCAATACGTAGGTTTTGTACCCCCACATACCACTCAAAAAATAGCATTAACTGTAATGCCAATGGGATATTAAACAAAAAGCGCGGCTCCCACGGCTGAGACTGACTGATCCGTAATAAGCCGTAGCCCACATCATGGTCTTTGCCCACAATGTTGGTGTAAGTGTGATGAATAAAGTTATGCGTATGCTTCCAATCATCACCTGAGGAGATGGTATCCCAGTCATAATCAGCGCCATTTAAACTCGGATCATTGAGCCAATCAAACTGACCGTGCATGACGTTATGACCCAACTCCATATTTTCCACGATCTTAGACAGACCCAGCAACCCAGTACCCAACAGCCATACCGGTGGCAACCAGCCCGCAAACATCAACATGGCACGCGAACTGATTTCGCTATAACGCACGAAGTTTCTGATTTTATAAATATATTCGGCATCTTTTTGACCTAAGTTTTGCATCACCTGTTGACGAATTTCCTCAACACGGCGTCCAAATTCTTCGGTTTGTTCAGCAGTTAAATGTTTTGATTTGCTCAGTTTGGATATCTCTAGCGGCATATTCATTCTGTTGTCTCCGACAATTTTTTAGTTTTAAGCACAATGCAACACGCTCGCGCTCATGGACGGACTTAGAGGTTAATCACCACAGGGCTCACGGCTTGGCTAATACACAGTTTAATCTGGGTTTGGCTTTCGTGATCGATCACGCCAGTGACGAGGTTTTTGGTTGAGCCACTGACTTTGGTACAACTACAGCGATTACAAATACCCATACGACAACCATGGCTAGGACGTAGCCCTGCCTGCTCTGCACTTTCAAGCAGATTGCTGCTGGCTTGAAAATGTTGCTGAGAACGCGCAAACACCACAGGTTGTGCTGTTAATTGTTCATCAACATATTTCTGAAAAAATTCTTGCTTGAGCTGTTGATCAATCCCAAGCTCACGATATAAATCAATTGCTGCCCGCATCATGCCTTGAGCCCCACACACATAGGCGCTACGCTTTTTAAAATCAGGCACATGACGCTGTAGCAAGGCGGCACTGAGATGTTGGCGATCTTGTAGCGTATCGATATGCACATAATTAAACTGTGCGTGCTGCTGCGCGAGTGTGCTGAGTTGATCATGAAAGGCCTGATCACGACTAAAGTAAATCAGGTCAATTTTTCGATATTGACGTGACAAGGCTTCATTCAATAAGGCATAAATTGCGGTAATGCCACTGCCCGAGGCAATCAATAAGATCGAATTCTCTGCCAGTTCAAGTACAAAGTCGCCTTGGCTCTGAGAAAGTTCCACCACAGCCGAACGAGCTAAGCGCGTCAATGCCTCAGATACTCGACCTTGGCGCTTGACTGCGATACTCAGATCACCATTACTCATGATTTCTAAAATGGAATAACTGCGTTGATGACGTACCCCCTCAATCACCACGGTGACCAAGACACTTTGTCCAGCCTGATAATGATCAGCGTTAAAATTGCGATTGGGGCGTAAATGTAGTTGATAAAAACCTGAACTAATCTCAGCAATATGAATCACTTCGGCTTTAATTTTTTTCCATGCCCAGTTGGGATTCACCTTCTCTGCAATGAAATCAACGAAATCCTCACGGACCCAATGCGGTTGATAGCCTACAGCTTGATGCTCTGTTTGATACATAACACGTTCCTCTTTGTACTCACGATTTATTGAGTGAACATCTGTGCACTATACGCCTTTCTCTTTTCCAGTCAACACCTGTTCACTGACATTCGTCGTTTAATTATTGTGAATATTTGATAAACTCTGAACAATTTATTTGGACCTCAATACAGCATGTCGATCCGCGAAGAACGTAAACAACAAAGTCGTCATGCTTTGCTTGACGCAGCTTTAAGTTTGAGTACGTCTGGTCGTTCATTTTCAAGTATTAGTCTGCGCGAGGTTGCGCGTGAAGTGGGCTTGGTCCCTACTGCTTTTTATCGACATTTCCAAGATATGGATGAGTTAGGCAAAGAGTTGGTCGATCAAGTTGCATTGCATCTCAAAACCATTTTGCATCAGCTCACCCGCATGTATATCAGCCGTCCAGACACCAAAATTGAAACCAGTATTGATCTGTTCTTTGCTGCCGTTGAAGACAATCCCGAAGCATGGATTTTTATGATTGCTGAGCGTTGGGGCGGTGCAGCGGTATTACGTCAAGCCATTGCAAGAGAAATCGATTTTCTCAACCAAGACCTCAGTCAAGAACTCAGCAAAATCGAAATGACTCGCCATTTCAGCGATGGCAATGACTTTAAAGTGCTGGCCAATATATTAATTAATCTTTCTTTTACTTGGGCGATGTCGTGGATCAGCCTGCAGCGCCAATTAGATACCCCCGGCACGGCACAGGAAAAAGAGCAGCACAACACACAACAACGCGCACAACTCAGACAACACACCATCACCCAAGTGCAACTGATCTTTCGCGGCATCTCAAACTGGGAGCGGTTGCCAAGCTCACCCTGATCATCGAGACCCAAAAAAACCTGCCGAAACAGGTTTTATTGATCAAGGCAGACATGCAACGCGATCATCTCACAAAGTTTTCACCGTCATAAGCTTGACGATTACTTGGGCGGATGTGAAGCCAGTGCTGTTGAAATTATTGACCTTTACGTTCTTTTTCAATCAAATAATCAACAACTTGAGTCACATGACCATTTTCACCTTGCACCATGTACTTACCATTTACCACCACCGCAGGCACACCAGAAAGTTGGTATTGCTGCGCAAGTTTATTTGATTCAGCCACTTTAGCCGTGATCGCAAAGGAGTCAAATAGACTATTAAACTTTTGCTCAGAGACGCCATATTTACTAAAGAATTTGGCTTGCGAAGCTTGATCAAAAACCTGTTTGCCTTCTTTGTGGATCGCATGGAATAACGGAATATGGGTGTATTTTCGAATACCTAAAGCTTCTGAGACATAGTAGCCGCGAGCACCTTGCTCCCAAAGCTTATTCATCGCGGCAGGCGTACGGACAAAGTGCACGTCAGACGGCAATTTCTTCAACCATGTTTGCATATACGGTTCAAGATTAGAACAGTGACCGCATCCATACCAAAAGAATTCTCGAACTTCGATTTTATCTGCGACTTCTGATTTTCCTGGATTTTGTAGAACGGTATAGTCTTTCCCTGCAACAAAGTCTGCCGCCATCACTTGTGCTGAAAATGCCATCACCATTGCCGTGACGCCGCCTAAAATAAATTTTTTCATTGACTTCGTTATCCTCATGATTGGTTTGGTATAGCTTATGATCTAACTATAAAACATATATAGGAATATGGTTTTTCTTGTGTGAACTTTTTTTGATGATTGATCGCTTTTTCTAGAATAATCGCTACACTAAGAACTTGCAAAATTTTGTATTCAAACACATTACTCCGAGGTGGCTTATTATGTCGCAACTAAATGTCGACCCACAAGAAATTGCGAAATTTGAAGCGCTTGCTGCTTTGTGGTGGGATCAGCATTCAGAGTTTCGCCCACTCCATCAAATCAATCCATTGCGCCTCAACTGGATTGATGAGCATTCTGGCGGCTTAAGCGATAAAAAAATTCTCGATGTCGGCTGTGGCGGCGGTATTTTAGCGGAGAGTATGGCGCGTCGCGGTGCCCAGGTGCTTGGGATCGATATGGGGCTGGCCCCTTTAAATGTTGCGCGCTTACATGCTGAACAAGAAAACGTGCATAACATTGAGTATCGCCAAGTTCCGGTTGAGCAGCTTGCAGAAGAACAAGCCGGCCAATATGACGTGGTCACTTGCATGGAAATGCTAGAGCACGTTCCGGATCCAGCCTCGATCATTCAAGCCTGCCAAAAACTGGTCAAACCAGGTGGCCATGTGTTTTTCTCGACCATCAATCGCAATCCTAAAGCTTATCTATTTGCGATCATTGGTGCTGAATACGTGCTGCGCCTACTTAAAAAAGGCACACATGATTATCATAAATTTATTAAACCATCTGAACTTGCACATGATATCCGCCAAGCGGGTTTACAGCTCAAAGACATGACCGGCCTGCATTACAACCCATTGACCAAACACTATTGGCTCGCAGCCAATGTTGATGTCAACTACATGGTCTACACGCAAAATACCAACAACAGTCAAGATGCAGGTTCGCTATGAAGGCGGTCCTGTTTGATCTCGATGGAACCTTGATTGATACAGCAGCAGATTTTATTCGCATCATTCAAGACATGTGCCGTGCAGAAGGTCGTGAAGTCGTCAGCGCTGAACGCATTCGCACCCAAGTTTCTGAGGGCGCACGTGCAATGGTGCAGTTGGTCTATCCTGAACTTGACAGCACCGATGCGGTTTTTTTGGCACATCGTCAACGCTTCTTAGATCTGTATGCCGAAGAAATCGCGGTTGATACCGATCTGTTTGCTGGCATGCCGGCGTTATTAGAACAACTTGAGGCACACGAAATTCCATGGGGCATCGTCACCAACAAACCCCGTTGGCTCAGTGAATCACTCTTAGATGCGCTGCAGTTGAGCCAGCGCTGTGCGGTATTGGTCTGTCCAGAAGATGTGACCCATACCAAACCCGACCCTGAACCCATGTATCTGGCTGCGAAACAGATCGACCTTGATGCGACACAAATCATCTATGTCGGCGACCATCCACGCGATATCGATGCAGGACGCAACGCCAATATGTACACCATCTTGGCGGCCTATGGCTATTTGCCACTGCAGTATAGAGATGATTTGAACGCTTGGCAGGCAGATTGTATAGTCAACAATGTCACAGAGTTACAGCATAAGATTCAACAATTACTCCAGCTCAACTAGCGTAGAGCCTCACAACAATACAACTTAATCCAATAACATTTTTGGAGGTTTTAGATGAAGTTTTCAGAATACCAACCTCGCCCTGACCTACTCAAAGATAAAATTATTTTGATCACTGGTGCTGGGGATGGCATTGGTCGTGCAGCAGCAATCAGTTATGCCTTACACGGCGCAACCGTGGTCTTGCATGGTCGCACATTGAACAAGCTCGAAGTCATTTATGATGAAATCGAAGGCTTAGGCGCACCACAACCGGCAATATTACCTTTGCAGCTTTCAACCGCATCCCCTCGAGATTATGAGTTGCTGCTCTCCACCTTAGAGCAACAGTTCGGCCGCCTCGATGGGATCTTGCACAATGCGGGGATCTTGGGTGAGCGTACAGAACTGGTCAACTTCCCGGCCGAAGTCTGGGATGATGTGATGGCAGTCAATCTACGCGCGCCTTTTGTCCTGACCCAAGCCTTAATGCCATTGTTGCAAAAGTCTGAACATGCATCTGTGGTATTCACCAGCTCTGGCGTAGGTCGTGAAGCACGTGCCACTTGGGGTGCCTACTCTGTTGCAAAAATTGCAATTGAAGCGGTCAGCACCTTGTTTGCATCTGAAAATCAATATCCTAACATTCGCTTTAACTGCATCAATCCTGGTGGAACACGGACTGCGATGCGTGCCAAAGCCTATCCAGATGAAGATCCAAAAACACTGCCAACGCCAGAAATGATCATGCCTGCCTATTTATATCTGATGGGCGAGGACAGTCAGCATATGAGTGGCAGCAGCATCGACGCTCAAGACTAAGTCATAGCAGCCAGACCCAAATAGACTGCATACGCTGTTTTTCAGCACTGCGCTCAACAAGAGCGCAGTGCTTGCTCGTGTCGAACCGTTCACTTTTCAATTATTCCAAAGCAATCATCATTCTAAATTTACTTTTAAAACTTTGATTAAAAATCATCACTCTGCCATAGTTAAACTGTAAAATAACTTAAGAGGACGAGCGCCGGCGTTTATGAAGCGCTACTAAAATATGTGTCTCTTATCTTTACAGTTTTGCGGCGTATTTTTTGTGATCTTCACAGTTTCTCTGCATTTTATCAGTACATTATATCCGTGAAAAACTGAGTATTTTATTGAAGGAGGATTCAGCATGAATAAGATTTTGGCGATCTTGGCAATTTTCTTTAATCTGACTTTAATCACTCAAATCGCAAACGCTGATCCACGTGAACACAATAGCAATGGCTATGCAAAGCGTGATCAATCACGTCAAAACTACAAAGAAGGTCGCTCAGAAGATCAGCTCCTCGAAAAGCGTCGTGAGCGTGAAGAACGTGGTGTCCGTCGCTTACAACAGCACAAGTGGCAAGCCGGCTATGTGATGCCACAACATTATCGCGGTGATGGCTATAAAGTTGAATATCGCGAATATAACCTCTCCAAACCAAGCCGTAATCAACAGTGGTACAAGATCAATAATGATTTTATATTGGTCAATACCGAGAACAACAGCATCATTCAAATCATGAGTCTCTAAACCTCAGCCTGAACATTGAATCACGTGATCGTCTCGGCGAGAGGCGATCTCAGGGGCAGGCTGAAACCTCATCTACATGAACTATTCATGAATTTCACAATTGAATAAATTCACTCCACGTTTAATCTCCAATGCTCCGTTAATTTAATTCTGTCGCATTTCAGCGCAATTAAACGGAGTTAGAGACATGAAAAAATTTCTTATCGTTGTCACTTTACCAATCGCAGCTGCATTCTTGAGTACTTCAGCAATGGCCGCAACAGGCAATCATTCACCACAAAATCATAATGCACATGCTAGCCAGAACAATCAAAAATGGCGCAGTGGTCAATATTTACCTAACAATTATCAATCTTCACGTTTTGCAGTAGATCATCGAAAATACCGCCAACTGTCCCAACCAGGCCGTGGTCAAAAATGGTACAAAGTTCAAAACAGCTATGTCTTGGTCAACACTAAAAATCATCTAATTATTCGCGTACTTTAATCCAGTCATCTCACCTCAACGACGCAAGCCCAAACCTGTTTTGGGCTTTTGCATGTCTCACTCGGCCTTTATCTGTTTTTTGTTTAGCATTTTGTTTAGAATCATGCAGTCCTTAGAATTTTGGCGATAAATAGGCATGCACACCGAGCAAAATGAAAAAAACAACAGTAGCACACAACAGTATGTACATTGGTTTCGCCACTCCGCGCCTTATATCAATACTCACCGCGATAAGACATTCATCATTATGTTTGGTGGTGAAGCCGTCCAGCACCCTAATTTTCAACATATTATCCATGACATTGTCTTATTACACTCGTTGGGCATACGCCTGATTTTGGTTCACGGCGCACGCCCGCAAATCAATCAAAATCTCACCGAAAAAAATATTCAAACCCCAATGCATGCCCATCGACGCATCACCACCCGTGATTCACTCGGTGCGATCATGAGCGCTGTAGGCTCGATCCGACTGCAAATTGAAGCATTACTTTCAATGGGATTGGCCAACTCCCCAATGTTTGGTGCCAAAATCGATGTGGTCTCAGGAAACTTTGTGACGGCCAAACCCTATGGCATTCGAGAAGGAATTGATTTTCAACTGACCGGTGAAGTCCGTACCCTCGACACCGAAGCGATTCAAAAACATCTCGACAACCACAACATCGTGCTACTCGGACCGACCGGATACTCCACCACAGGTGAAGTCTTCAACCTGCTGACCGAAGAGGTTGCAACCAAAGCGGCAATTGATCTTGGCGCAGATAAGCTGATTTTCTTGGGCAAACAACAAGGTCTGCTGAATGAGTTTGGAGATTTATTACGGGAAATCTCCCCACATCAACTGGATCAACACATTGCCAAATATCAAGACTCCAATCCGGACATCGCACTCTATCTGGCCAATGCCAGAGTCGCCTCGCTCAAAGGCGTACATCGGGTACATCTATTGTCCTATGCCTATGATGGTGCGCTGATCGAAGAACTGTTCACTCGTGATGGTGTGGGCACCATGATTTCGGATGCGCACTATGAAGAAGTACGCATGGCCAATATCAATGACGTCGGAGGATTAATCAATCTATTACGACCACTTGAGGAAGAAGGCATCTTGGTATATCGCTCACGTGAGCGTTTAGAAAATGAAATTGGTCAGTTCGCGGTCATTGAGCGCGACGGCACGATTTTGGCCTGTGCAGCCCTCTACCCCTTCCCGCAGAGCCCAGAACAAGCCAAGTCCGCTGAAATTGCTTGCGTCGCAGTGCACCCGAGTTATCGTAAATCCAATCGCGGCACACAGATCCTGAATTTCTTAGAAAGCAAAGCACGACAGCAATCGATTCAACAGTTATTTGTGCTGACTACACGCACGGCACATTGGTTTATTGAGCATGGCTTTCAACCTGCCAGCGTCGATGAACTGCCGGCATCGCGCCAAGCGCTATATAACTTTCAACGTAATTCTTTAGTGTTCAAAAAACCGATTGCTTAAACGCCTGATGTGAATGCAACACCCCAAAGCCATGCTGATCTTGAAGATGAGCATGGCTTTGATTTTGATCGCTGTAGCACATCTCATCATCTCATTCATACCCGCCAATCACCTTCGCTGCTCACTCTGTAGCGCAAGTCGCCTCTTCAAAATCACATAATCCCATAAGAAATTCTTGTTTTATTTTATCTTTTATTCTGATGTTCAAAGCCTAAAAATTTATTTTTTTTAAAATCAAAAGCCGATTAGCGTAGCAGTGTACTCCCCCTGATGCCTGAGGCTGTTATGACTGCATATCCTAAAAAATGTCATCACCCTCAACGGCACACTACGCTTTCAGCTCACCTTAAAGATGCCTGCAACATTCAAAATTAAAGCAACGCACAAGGAACAAAAAAATGAAAATATTTTGGTTTATTCCCACGCATGGCGATAGTCGTTATTTAGGAACCAGCAAAGGTGCGCGCCAAGTAGATCATGCCTATATGAAGCAAATTGCGATTGCGGTTGACCAATTGGGGTATGAAGGTGTCTTAATCCCCACCGGCCGTTCATGTGAAGATCCATGGATCACCGCTGCCAGTTTGATTGACGCGACCGATAAATTGAAATTTTTGGTGGCATTGCGCCCCGGCGTGACCACACCCGCTTTGGCTGCACGTATGACCGCAAGCTTTGATCGACTCTCCAATGGACGGATTTTACTGAATCTGGTCACAGGCGGCGATGAGCAAGAACTGCAAGGCGATGGGATCTATGAAGATCATGCCACCCGTTATCGCACCGCCACTGAGTATGTCACGATTTGGCGTGAGATCTTAAGCCGCGCTCATCAAGGTGAATCCTTTACCTTCCACGGCGAACGCCTTCAGGTCGATCAAGCCAAACTGCTGTATCCCCCATTACAGCAGCCCTATCCACCACTCTGGTTTGGCGGATCTTCAGAAGATGCCGTCGAACTCGCCACCTCACAGGTGGATACCTATCTGACTTGGGGTGAGCCTCCTGCGGCAGTCAAAGAAAAGCTGGCACAAGTCAAAGCCAAAGCAGCTGCCAAAGGACGCCATTTAAATTATGGTATTCGTCTACATGTCATCGTGCGCGAAACGATACAAGCTGCATGGCAAGCAGCGGATGAACTGATCCAATATGTGGACGATGCCACCATCTCTGCGGCGCAAAAGAAATTCAATCAAATGGATTCCGTCGGTCAACGGCGTATGTCTGCTCTACATCAAGGAGATCGCAGCAAACTTGAAGTCTCCCCCAATCTATGGGCGGGCGTCGGTCTCGTCCGTGGCGGTGCAGGAACGGCCTTGGTGGGTGATCCTGCAACCGTGGCAGCGCGGATTCAAGAATATGCCGATCTCGGCATCGATACTTTTATCTTCTCAGGCTATCCGCATTTGGAAGAGTCAATCCGCTTTGCTGAATTGGTGTTTCCACTACTCCCCATCGAAACCCGAAAAAAACTGGTGCAACCCAATATCACAGGCCCTTTTGGTGAGGTGGTAGCCAACAACTATATTCCAGATCAACCCCACACCCCATTCAAGGAGCCGACATGAGTAGATCCTCCTCAACATGGTTAGGCAAGCGTGTTTTTCCACGTGGAACCTCAATTTGGCGCCAACGCCTCTTACCTTGGCTCGTTCCATTTCTATTGTTGATCAGCTGGCAGCTGGCTTCCAATATCGGTCTACTGCATAGCCGAGTACTTCCTGCACCGACTGCGGTCGTGGCTGCTTTTTGGCAGTTACTGATCAGTGGTGAACTATGGCAGCACGTCAAGGTCAGTGCGGCACGCGCCATGCTCGGTTTATTCATTGGCGGCGGGCTTGGATTTATACTGGGTTTATTGAATGGTTCATCCAAAACAGCCTCCACCTTACTCGATAGCACCCTACAAATGATCCGCAACATTCCTGCGCTTGCACTCATCCCGTTGGTGATTTTGTGGTTTGGCATAGATGAAACTGCCAAGCTGTTTCTGGTTGCGGTCGGCGTGTTCTTTCCAATGTATATCAATACCTATCACGGGATTCGTGCAGTCGATCCGCAACTGATCGAAATGGGGAAAAGTTACGGCCTCAGCCCTTGGGGTCTATATAAAAATATTATCTTCCCCGGTGCATTGCCCTCGATCTTGGTCGGCTTACGCTTTGCTCTCGGCCTGGTCTGGGTCTTGCTGATCGTGGCTGAAACCATCTCCGCCCAAGCCGGCATTGGCTATATGACCATGAATGCACGTGAGTTCTTACAAACAGACATCGTACTGGTCGGGATTTTGCTCTACGCACTTTTAGGCAAATTGGCCGATAGCTTGGCACTGCATTTGGAAAAACATCTGTTGCGTTGGCATCCAGGCTACCCACATTAATCAGGAGCAGAATATGACCGACTTAAGCCTACAGCGATATCGCGATCTACTCACCAACACGAACACCCCACATGACTCCGCCCAGCATGCACAGGGCGCCGAAATCTTCATTGAGCATTTAGACAAGTTTTATGCCGATACACAGGTTTTAAAAAACCTCAACTTACATATCCAGCCCGGTGAGTTTGTCGCCATCGTCGGGCGCAGCGGCTGTGGTAAAAGCACATTATTACGATTAATCGCTGATTTAGAACAGCCCAGCCAAGGCCAGATTCGTTTTCAATCGCCGACGACAACGCCGAACACCGTCAGTCATGAGGACATTCGAGTCATGTTCCAAGACCCTCGACTCCTGCCATGGAAAAATATCCTCGACAATATCCAACTCGGCCTCCCCCAACAACAGCATGCCAGAGCGCAGACCCTACTCGATCAAGTTGGTCTTCACAGCCAAGCCAATTACTGGCCCTCCCAACTCTCTGGTGGTCAGCGCCAACGGACTGCATTGGCACGCGCCCTCTCCCATCAACCTAAAATATTATTACTCGATGAACCCTTGGGGGCACTCGATGCATTAACCCGCTTAGAAATGCAAACCTTGATTGAGCAGCTTTGGCATAGGCAAGGTTTTACTGCGATTTTAGTCACTCATGATGTCCATGAAGCCGTCAAACTTGCCGATCGAATCATTTTGCTCGACCAAGGTCATATCGCGCAAGAATTTCAGGTCAACATCGCAAGACCTAGGCAAG
>JASLIY010000031.1 GCA_030152675.1 Acinetobacter sp. | reverse complement strand
GAGCACCGCAGAATTACTCAAAACTTATGATGTACGCGTCACCACGCAAAAACTAGATGTGGCCGATCGTGTTGCGATGCAGAAATGGGCTGCAGAAACGGTGCAGCATCATGGTTCAGTCAACATGATTTTTAACAATGCTGGTGTGGCATTGGGTTCTACAGTGGAAGGTGCCAGCTACGAGGATTTGGAGTGGATCGTCAATATTAATTTTTGGGGTGTGGTCTATGGCACCAAAGAATTTTTACCTTATATTAAACAGACCCAAGATGGCCACATTATCAATATCTCCAGCCTATTTGGCCTCACTGCGCAACCGACTCAATCTGCGTACAATGCGACTAAGTTTGCGGTGCGTGGTTTTACTGAGTCTTTGCGTCAAGAGCTTGATATGGAGAACTGTGGCGTCAGCGCACTCTGCGTTCACCCCGGTGGCATTCGCACCAATATCGCCAATGCTGCCAAGATGAATGACAGTATCAAGAGCTTGGGCATGCATCCTGAAAAATCGATCAAGTCATTTAATAAATTATTGCGAACACCACCGGAACAGGCGGCACGTCTGATTTTAGAGGCAGTGCAAAAAGACAAGCGTCGTTTGCTGATTGGTAACGATGCCAAGACTTTGGACTTTATGCAGCGCGTCCTACCGACGGGTTATCAGAAAGTCACGGCTTTCGTCACAAATATGAGTAAAAAGTTTTAATTTCTGGTTAAAATCAGCCTCGCATTGATGTCGTGTCTTCACGGTGCTGCATGATGCTGACTAAGACTTGAGAGCAACAATAGCAACAACAGAAAACACGCTTTGATAAATCCAAATTAAAAAACCACTGCATGCAGTGGTTTTTTTCATTTTGATGTGTAGTGCTCGAATATGCGGATGCAACCATCCGAAAATCGGGTCTAGACCAAGACTCGAATCGATTTTTTCTTCCAGACAAACTGATAATACAGCGCCTGCATCACGCAGAGCAGAAAGAACGCCAGTGCATAGGCATACCAAATTCCTTTGAGTCCCCAAATGCTGCTGAAGTAATAAGCGCAGGGGACTTCGATCAGCAAGATCGCCAAGATATTGATCAGCATTGGCACAGTCACTGTCCCGGTTGCACGCATAATCGAGGCAAAGATCGATGCCGCACCAAAGAACAAAATTGACCACAGCACGATAAACAGCAGCTGTTGTCCAAGTGCCATTACATCAGGTTCGGTAATGAATAAGGCCATTAAATATTTGGAGAACAGATAGGCCAAGGTCACCAAGATCCCAGTAATGATGATATTCAGCATTAAAGCGGTTTTAGTGACCTTGGACAGCAAATGCGCCTTGCCTGCTCCAATGGCTTGGGCGGCAAAAATCGAGGCTGCAATCGCAATTGATAAGGCTGGAAACTGAATATAGTTCAGCACCTGATTGACTGCACCATAGGCTGCTGTGGCATGAGAGCCGTGTTGGTTGACCAATCCGATGATGACCAAACCTGCGACCGAGTTGGTCACCATTTGAATGCCAGTGGGGATGCCCAAACGCAGAATCAAAGCACTGATCTGGGGTTGATGGCGGATTTGGCGGATCAGCGAACGATCGAGTTTGAGCGGATGGTTCTTTTTCAGCAAATAGACATATAAAAAAATCAGCACTGCTGCATAGCCAATAATTGAGGCGATTGCAGGGCCGACGATGCCCAAGGCTGGAAAGCCGAAATAACCCGCGATTAACACCGGCGTGATCAGCAAGCCCATGATACTGGTCAGCCCGAGCGCAATCAGTGGCGTAATACTGTCACCAACACCGCGTAAGATCGAGGTATAGATGATATAGACAAATAACAATGGGCTACCGGCCATCATCCATCTGACATAGGGCAAGGACAGCGGCATCACTTGATCACTGACCCCCAACAGCAACAAAATTTGCTTGGCAAAGATTACCCCAAGCAAAGCAATGATACTGCCGCCGATCAAGGTCATAAACAAAGTCGAGCCCACGATACTGCGTACTTTGTTGATATCTTTGGCGCCCCAAGCTTGGCCGACCAAGACCGTGGTGCCTGCGGATAGACCGATAATAAAGGCCAAAAGGAAAAACATGATCGGGAAGAAAACTGAGATCGCCGCAATCGCATCGACCCCCATCATCTGACCGACAAAAACGGTATTAATCGTGCCCGCGAGGTTCTGCAAGATATTGGTCGCAATTAAGGGCAGCAAAAATAACAGGAATGCTTTCCAAAATTGTGGGTGATCAATCATATTCGGACGAGGTGGCATATATTTTTATAGAATCCAGTCAGATAAAGCATAGAGATGCATCGGCAGCTCACTCAATGGCCTAAGCACATTGATTGAGGATGTCGACTGCACGCAATAAGGTGTCTTCTTGTTTGGCAAAACAGAAGCGAATCAGGCGCAAATTTTGAGGCGGCTGATGGTAAAACACTGACACTGGAATTGCGACAATTTTATGTTGCTCAGCTAAAAATTGGCACATGGCGATATCATCGAGTTCGGGGCGCAATTCGCCATAGTCGACCATTTGAAAAAAAGTCCCCTGTGCTGGCAGACAGCGAAACTTGGACGCTGCAAGACCGGAGACAAATAGGTCGCGTTTATGCTGATAAAACTGAGACAGGCCTTGAATATGTTCAGGGTGCTGCTGCATAAACTGCGCTAGCGCCACTTGCACCGGTGTCACACCACAAAAGTTGGCGAATTGATAAATTTGTCGAAATGCGCTCATCAATTGTGGTGCGGCGATGCAGTAGCCGGTTTTCCAGCCAGTGACATGAAAGGTCTTACCGAAAGAGCCGACCACGATGCTGCGTTGGCGCAGCTCAGGGAAACGCAGTGCAGAACAATGTTGTTGCCCATCGTAAATCAGATGTTCATAGACTTCATCGGACAAGACCCAGATATTTTTATCGCGAATCAGCGCAATCAGTTGTTGCCAGTCTTGCTCATGCCAGATCGCCCCGCTGGGATTGTGCGGCGTATTGACGATGATCATCCGGGTTTTGTCAGTAATCGCCTGCTCAACACGGTTCCAGTCCACTGCAAAACTCGGTGCATCCAAATTGAGGCGTACAGCTTTGCCCCCGACCAAAGCCACACTCGGTGCATAGCTGTCGTAGCTTGGATCAAACATGATCACTTCATCACCAGCATGCACCAAGGCCTGTATGGCACAGAACAGCGCAATGGTCGCGCCCGCGGTGACACAGATTTCGTTGACTGGATCGAGTTGCAGCTGATCGCGTTGCAAAAACTGTAAGGCCAATTGTTCACGTAAAGCCAATAAGCCATCGCCGGGTGGATACTGATTTTGCCCAGATTGGGTGGCTTGGCTCAAGGCATCAAGCAAGGCCTCAGGCGCGGGAAAGTCCGGAAAGCCTTGGGATAAATTTAGTGCATTCAGGCGTTGTGCCATCGCACTCATGCGGCTGAAGATGGTCACCCCTTGTGCCGGAAGTTTGGAGTGCAATTCAATCATAAGAGAAACCTTTGGAAACGGAGCTACAGCATTGGGTGCAAGGGAATAGGAGGTGGGGAAGGTGGGTGATGCAGCGCTTAAAACGCCACATCGACCAGCGCACGGATTACGCCCAAGGTCAGACCGATAAAGGCACCGACCACCACACCATTGACGCGAATCATGTGCAGATCACTACCGACTTCATTTTCAATTTTGTCGATCATCTCGCGTGAATCCCATTCGTGAATGCGTTCGCTGATAAAGCGGATGACTTTTTCACTGTATTCATCACTCAACTTAATCGCGAGTTCACTCATACGCTCATTGAGGAGCGTACGTACCGCTTGGTTTTCAATTAGGTTTTCACCAACCTGTTGGATCGCCACACGCAGATTCATTGCGATATCCGACTGCGGTTTGAGCAGGTCTTTTTTGATCGCATCACACAAGATCACCACAGCGCCGCTGATAAAGTTCAAGACCGCAGTGCTGTCGAGCAAGGCGTCTTTATTGGCATTCAGGCGTTGGCTGGCGATGCTGTTGGGATCAGCCAATTGCTGCATCCATACTTGCGCTGTCTGCTCTATTTTTTGTCGAAATGGATGTTCAGGATCAGCGAGCATCGATTCGACTTTTTCCAACAAGGAATCAATGGTACGTTGCTGCACATCGATGCCGATGAAACTGGCGCCCTTGGCAAGCTTCCATACGCCCAGCTCTTTAAACAGACGTCGGGTCAGCTCCTGCGTTTGATCAGGATTGTGTAGCATCCATTGATGTGCGAGGTCGAGACCGCGTTGTAACACATCTTGGTGGAAGTCATTTTCCAAGACCGCACGTAACATTTCACTGGCCAGACTATTGATCCGAGTACTGCGCAGCCATTGCACACTGTTGCTTTGGATAAAGTGTCCAATCTGTTCTTGCCCAACGAAATCAAAAACTTTCGGCACGGTTTGTTGGATCACATCAACCACTTGTTGGTTATTCGATGGATTGGCCAACCAATTGCCGACCGCGAGGGTCAGATCGGTTTTCTGTAAACTGAGTTCAACCACTTTGGGAGATAAAAAGTTTTCTTGTACAAACTTACCCATCGACTCGGCAATACGCGCTTTGTTACGTGGAATAATCTCAGTATGGTCTTTTAAAAACTTCGGAATGGGAATCTGACCAAAGGGGTTGCGGAACAGTACCGTAATCGCATACCAGTCCGCCAAGCCGCCGACTACACCTGCTTCAGCACCCAACATAAAGATATGAATCAACCAGGCTTGATCAGGCACCAGCTTGGCCACGATCATCAATACAAACCACGTGATGACCGCAATGACCAGTGCAATGCTGGCAAAACGTTTACTACGGAGCAGGTTTGGTGAAACGCTTGGGGCTTTCGTCGACATTCATCTTCCTAAATTATTTTTTTGTCTCTGCTGTGGGCAGTTCGGGGTTTAAAATCTCGCCGCTGGGACTGAGCGAATATTTTTGTCCCAAGGATTGTAAGATCAAACGTGCATCAAATGCATCGGATGGGGCAGCCTTTTTGTCTTTAAAGCACTCAATGGTATAAGCCACTTCGACCGGATCAAGTGTCACCACTTGTGGCATGTCGTAGAAGAACGGGTCATGAAATGGCATGCCGCGATTGCGATAGCCATAAGGATAGGGATGATACATCGGTGTTGGATAGACCACGGCTTGGCGCGGAGGGTGTTGCGTGCGGTTGCTTGGATCGTTGACGACTTTAAAATATTGAAATCCGTTTTGGACTGTGATTTGTGCCGCTTTGAGTAAGGCGATTTCTTCTGCACTGCCGAAACTGATATTACGCCCAGTTTTAAAACTCACACGATAACTGTGTGCATTGAGTGGATAGCTCTCAAATTGACCCAGCTGATCAAAACGCAAGGGTTTGGACGGGAGCGTGGCACATGCGCTCAGTGCCGTAACGCCGACCAAGAACAGACTCAGATAAATATTTTTCATAAAATAATTCCCTATGAATCAGCAAGTGCAGCAACAAGACTTGGCATTGATCATGACCAGCATTGTTGCAGCACCTGCAGAGAACAAATGGCATTGACCGCAAACGCTGCGGACTGAAATAAACTTAACTTTAGTTTAAAAGCTGCTGTTGGGCTGCTGTAAAAATGCTAATTCTTCTTGGCTCGAGCTGCGTCCGAGTATGGCATTGCGATGCGGATAACGTCCAAAGCGATCGATAATGACTTTATGTTTCTTTTCAAAGTCGAGATTGACCGGATTGCCCAAGCGTTGAAACAGTTTTAATGCAAACTCATGAATCAGTGCCGATTCACTGTGCATAAATGGCATATATAAAAATGAACGCTGTTCAGGAGAAAGTTGTTGATCGAGGTTCAAACTGATCGCTTCTTGACTCAATGCCAAAGCCAAACCATCTTGGGCAAAAGCCTGAGCTTGATCACGAAACATGTTGCGTGAAAATTGGTCTAATATAATAATTTCAGCCAGACGTCCTTCGGCACTTTTACGCCATGACCAGAGTTCAGCTTGGCAGGCTTGCTGAAAAACGTCAGAAAACTTGTTGCGTAATTGTTGATCAAAATCATCACTTTTCGCAAACCAATGTGCTTGGGTGTCAGGATGGAACCAAAAGTCTAAAACGTCTTGAGCATTCATGATATTAGTCATTCTGTGTTGTAATTTGTTCAATAACATCACAAATTTAAGATGTCTTAAACACTAAGTTTGTGATAAATAATTGCAAAAATAAATCATCGCGACAGCCTACTCTGGTGGAGTGACGCACTGCGCGGCTTAAAATCAAAGTATACTGTATTCACGCATGATTTTTATTTGAATCTTAATGATAGATAAGCGAGCTTTAGACATGAGTCAACCCGAATCCACTTCTGCATCTGTACTTCCAACCTGGGTCGATTCTACATTGTTGCAGGGGATGTTAAGGGGTATTGAGCGGGAAAGCTTACGTATGCAAAGCAATGGCTACCTTTCTCAAACGGATCACCCGAAAAGTTTAGGTTCGGCTTTGACCCATCCGCATATCACCACCGATTATTCTGAAGCCTTGATGGAGTTCATCACGCCGCCGCAGGACAGTATCCAAAAAGCTTTGTCCTGCTTGAGCGATATTCACGCCGTGGTGTATCAGCATCTCCCAGAAGGTGAAAAATTGTGGCCGCTGTCGATGCCATGTATGCTCGACAACGACGAAGAGAATATTCGCTTGGCGCAATATGGCCAGTCCAATATCGGTCGTTTTAAGACCTTGTATCGCCGTGGATTGGGGATTCGTTACGGACGTCGCATGCAGACGATTTCGGGCGTGCACTATAATATTTCATTTGCAGATCATCTATTTGCAGCTTTACAACAGCATGAAGCTGATCCAGCACTGGCTGCACTGAGTTTGACTGATTATCGCAGCCATCGTTATCTGGGCTTGATTCGTAACTTTATCCGTCTGACGCCTTTGGTGATCTATTTGCTTGGATCGAGTCCGTCGGTGTGCAAATGTTTTATGACGGGGCGTGATCATCAGCTCTTGCCATTGGTCAAAGGCACCTTGTATCTCCCGTATGCGACAGCGCTGCGCATGGGGCGGTTTGGTTATCAAAACTCGGCGCAAAAACAGCTCGGCATTCACTACAACAACTTGCATGACTATGTCGCAGAACTACAAAAAGCAGTCAACACACCTTTTGCAGCCTTTAGCCGCCTAGGCCTCAATGATGAGCAGGGCGAACCGGTACAAATTAATGATCATGTGCTGCAAATTGAAAATGAATACTACAGTTTGGTGCGTCCGAAACAAGTGCCACAAGAGGATGAGACACCATCTCAAGCGCTACAAAATCGCGGCATTGGCTATGTCGAGTTACGCGCAGTAGACGTCAATCCATACAGCCCGATCGGGATCGATGAAAGTACTGCGGCGTTCTTAGAGGTCTTGGCCTTGTATTGTTTAGTGCAAGATAGCCCGGAACTTTGGGAAGCCGAGCAAGAGCAAATCGAAGTCAATCAAGCTGAGATGGTCAATCGTGGTCGGGCACCGAATGCCAAAATTGCAGTCGATCACGTCGAGCATCCGGTCGAAGATTGGGTTGGCGCACATCTTGATGCGATGCAAGAGATCGCGGTGTTGTTGGATCAAAGCAGTGAAACTCAGCTCTACACCACAGCGATGCGCTTGATGCAGCAACGCAACCAAGATGTCGATGCAACCCTGTCTGCGCACGTGATTCAAGACACCATGAAGCACGGTGGAACATGGAATTTCGGTAGCCATATGGCACATCAACATGTGGAAAGTTACCAACAACATACACTCAGTGCAGAGCGAATCTCTTATTTTAATCAGCTCGCAGAAACATCGTTGCAAAAACAACAGCAGCTTGAGCAAGAACATTCAAAAAGCTTCGAGCAGTATCTTGAAAAATTTAGATAACTTATTCAAATAAGTTTTAGAGTAGTCAGAGGATTCAGCATGCAATGGCGCCGTTATCGCGTTGTGAGTGGTTTTTTATTTTTTGCCAGCGTGATCGGCATGGCATTCGCACTGTATTTAGAGCATGTGCAAGGTTTAGAGCCTTGCCCACTGTGTGTATTTCAACGGGTGGGGCTGATTGGCCTTGGGCTATTCTCTCTGATTGCATGGCTGCATCATCCGCGTAGTCGGGCTTTAAAGCGTATTTATGCTGGCCTCGGGACCTTAGCGATTGCGTGGTCAGCCGGTGTGGCGATGCGCCATGTGTGGTTGCAGCATTTGCCTGCGGATCAAGTGCCGAGTTGTGGTCCGGGACTGGATTATCTGATTGATGCATTGCCGCTCAAAACGGTTTTTCAACAAGTGCTGTCTGGCTCAGGTGAATGTGCCGTGGTGGATTGGAGTTTCTTGGGGCAGTCATTGCCAGTCTGGTCTGCGCTATTTTTTATATGCTTGACCTTGATCAGTCTTTGGCAGTTATTTCGCCGTGACCTAGATTGAGGTCATCGACTCAATGCCGTAAAAAAACCAGCGCTGCTGGTTTTTTTGTGTCTGTCATTGTGCTGAGAGTCTCAGCCTAGAGGGTATAGACCACACAGCGCGGATTAGGTTTCGACGATGCCCTGCATGCTTTCAAGTTTGATCAGGTATTTATTGATTTGCGCGGGATCAAGGTCTTCATGATGCGGATAAAACCAACGTGCGACTTGTTCGGCCACACTCGGATGATATTGGATCTCAAAGTGATTCAAACCGTAAAATACGGCCTTATTTGATTCGGGTAACTTGAGCTGAAAGCGTGGATTGGGATGTTCACCCAAAGCACTCTTAATACTGACCAAGTAATCGCCGATGATTTTTAAAGGCAGATTTTTTTTATTTTCAAATTCCAAAGTTCCAGCCACCAAAAAAGTATTGATATGAGACGGCAAGGGCGCGGGTTTACGGTTGTCATCGATCAAACCAATCCGAATGTCGTTATGTTCCCAGTCATCATCACGCACACTGCCATAGCGCAGATCCAAGATGCCGTTACTGCGAATATTGACCAGATGACTGAGCAATTTCATCACTGGAAAACGGCCAAACTTTTCTTGCAAGGAAAAACCAAAACGTTCTAACACGGCACCGTGGTGTGGAGAACCCAAGCAGACCATATTTTCCAACATGTGCAGCCACGGGTACATATTCTGTTTGCCATAAAACAATGCACTGCGAACCACCAAACCGCCCATACTATGCCCAATCAAGTCTAGACTGGTGATGCGTGGATGGTTGCGAACCAGTTCCTGTAATAGATTGGCAAGGCTACGGCCATTGGCGGAGATGCGGCGCCCCGTATTGTAATTGAGGTAAAGCATGGTGTTATTGTCACGCTGCGCCAGTAGTTTTTCACCGATGCCACCATAGCTACGATGGCTCCAGTCTTGATGATTCATACATAGTCCATGTACGAAAATCACCACACGGCCACTTAAGTCACCTTGCTGTAACACGCCATAGTGATCATAGAGCACCATTGGCAGTGCCAGCGGGTTGTGCCGTGAAAGCAGGTAATCACCGAGCACACCATTTAAGACACCGATTAAATAATGCAAGCTCGGGTTAAGTGAGGTGTCATGTAGATCTGGAAAACGGTCGATGATTTGGCGTAGGCTGGGCGCAACCCACTTGGCACCATATCTTTGCATCGCGCCATAAGCCAGTTGGTAGATTTTATCGATTTGGGCGGTCTTTTGAAATTTCTTGGTTTTTTGTGTGCTGAGACCAAACATGCTCAATAGAATTTCACGCTGCATGGTCTGAATCAGATCCTTCACCACACTGTTTAAGGGGGTGCTTACCAATTGTGCGAGGCCTTCAAGAACGTCTGCTTGGCTAGGTGGTGAGCGATCCCATTTACAATAGGTTTCGTGTAGTGGGGTTAAACTCGGCATTTTTTATCTTCATCCCTCTTCATCATCATTCAAGCACTTCACTCAAACCCGCACTTTAAATACTGGCTCGCCAGTAGCTAAACATTGGGGTGAGCGCTGAAACTCGAATTTTTTGATTTTTGCGATTGAATGCAGTTCAATCTCCATGCTGTGCAGTCATCTTTTTTAGGGGTTCATCCTGAACGATTTAAGATAACGACCACGGCCAGTCTCAGCGGCTTTTCTTGTTAGACAAAATACTTTGATATACAAATTAATACATATTGAGAATTCCATCACAGCATGATTTGAAATCAATCTTTTTAGGTAGATCTTGCAATATGAATATTATTTATCTACATGGTTTTAAAAGTAGCGCTTTATCGCATAAAGGGCAACAACTGAATGATTATTGTAGAAATTTTACAAAGCACACCGTACATCTGCCCGATTTGAATCGACCCCCGTTGCAGGTGATGGCGCAATTGTCTGCACTGATTGAGTCGCTAGAGGATGTGGCTTTGGTCGGCAGCAGTTTAGGGGGCTTTTACGCGACACAAATGGTCGCAAGGTATGCGCGGCCTGCTGTTCTAATCAATCCGGCTATGCGACCATGGCTGCTGTTTCATCGGCTGTTCAGCCAAGAACAATTTCCCTATCAAGTTACGGCCGATTGGCAGCTAGATCTGGCACAGCTGCAAGATCTGGAGCAGATGGCCGTGCCTCAACTGGCACAAGCGGCAAAAATTATGCTGTTGCTGCAGCAGGGGGATGAAATTTTGGATTATCGTGAAGCACAAGGTTATTATAGTCAGCCGCAGCACCAATCACTGATCATCGCCGATGCCCAAGGTGATCATGCGATGCAAGATTTTGCGCAGAAAATACCGCTGTTGCTCGAATTTTTAACCTACTCGCAAAAATAAAAGGAAAATCTACAACGTGTCTCAATATACGGCTCAATCTCTTGAAGTTTTATCTGGTTTAGATCC
>JASLIY010000312.1 GCA_030152675.1 Acinetobacter sp. | reverse complement strand
GGTTTTGAATGGTACATCATGAGCTGAGCTTACCTGTTCCTGTTCTTGTGGTTGAAGATGAACCTTTGATGCAAAGTCGATTAAAAGAGATTTTAGAAAGTATCGGCTATCGCCCTGAAAACCTACTCTTTGCACAGGACTTAAAGCAAGCGAGAACATTGCTCAGCCAACATTCGGCTTCTTTTGCCTTGGTCGATCTAGGTCTGCCTGATGGCAATGGCACCGAGTTTATTCAAGAACTCAAGCAATATGATGACTCTATTGCGATCTTGGTGATCTCGGCATGGAGCACTGAAGATGCGATTTTAACCGCGCTCAAGGCCGGTGCGACGGGCTATGTGCTCAAAGAACGTGATGATCTCGAAGTGATGATGGCGATCCGCAGTATGCTGCGCGGTGGTGCGCCAATCGATCCGTTTATCGCACAGAAAATTCTAAAACAGCTTGATTTAGAAGAAAAAAATGCTTCGCAGCAGCCGAACAATGCTAATATCAAAAAGATACTGACCAACCGTGAACATGAAATTTTAGTCTTGGTGGCCACTGGCTTAAGCAATAAAGAAATTGCCGATCAAATTAATTTATCGCGTTACACCGTCGAGTCGCATATTAAACATATTTATCGGAAACTGGCGGTATGCACTCGAACCAAAGCAGTCGATACAGCTCGATCTCTCGGTTTACTGGGTTAGCACTTTACGCACTTCTTTTATGCTGCGGACTGCTGCTTCAGTCCAGCTTTGCCTCGCCAGCCGCCATGATACAAATTCAAGATCGGCGTTGCGATGCACAACTCCAATCCATACAAGCAGCCAAAGTCGAACAGGGCCAGGTCGGAGAATGGGTCGATGTCAGCCTCCCCGATCAATGGGAAACCCGTTGGCGCCACTACTCAGGCATGGTCTGGTATCGGATCAAATGGCAGCAACATTGTGATCAGACCCAACACCCACTGGCCATCAGTATTGATAGTATCAATATGGCCGGTGAGGTTTATCTCAATCAGCAATTGATTTGGAAAGATAAATCCTTAGTCGAACCGCTTAGTCGCAGTTGGAACTCACAACGCTACTGGATTTTACCCCCTGCAAACTTTAATCAAGGTGAAAATACCCTACTGATTAAAGTCGTCGGTGTAGCCACCCAAAGTCCGGGATTGGGCAAGACCTATATTGGTTCACCCCATTTTATTTTGACGCATCATGCGGATTCGGTATTTCGTTATCGCACACTGCATTTTATCAATCTGATTATTTCCCTAACACTCGGGATTATTGGCTTCTTAATTTGGTGGCTCAGACGCCAAGATTCAACTTTTGGTTGGTTTACTTTAGCGTCATTATTATGGGCACTTTTTATTAGTAATACCTTCATTACTGAAACGCCGGTATTGACCAATACCATTCAAATGGCCAAAGGCAGTTTGATTTTATTGGTGCTATACAATGTCTGTTTTGCTATTTTCACATGGCGCTTTGCGGGTCGAAAATACCCTAAAACAGAATATGCCATCTGGGCAAGCAGTTTAATCTTGGTGCTGCTGTTAATCATGGTGTCCAGCACACAAATGGGGGCAGTACTGTCGCTGACCTTCTTGCTCGCCATGGGGCTGTTTGTGGTGAATTGTACGTTCTACCAATGGGTTGCATTTAAATCCTCTCGGGCAGATACCCGTATCTTGGCCTTGATCTTACTGCTATATATCGGCATCGTTTTGCACGATGTTTATCGCATATGGATACATGACACCCACGGCGTGATGATGACCCCTTATGCCGCATTACTCATGGCCGTCGCTGTGTCCCTCATCTTGGGATGGCGGATTGCGCAAAATATTACCAAAATTGAAAGCTTTAATGAGCAACTGGAAATCAAAATCGACCAAGTGACCTTGGAACTCAAGCACTCACTGGAAAATAAGCACCAACTCGAAATCGAAAATATGCGACTGCAAGAACGCCTCAACCTTTCACATGATCTGCACGATGGATTGGGAGGATCGCTGGTGCGTTCAATCGTCTTGGTAGATAAGGCCGAAGACTTTGATAAGCAGCGTTTTATGTCGATCCTCAAGTTGCTCAGAAATGACCTGCGGCAGATCATCGATTCGGGATCGAGCATCGGTGCCAAGATCCCAGATACGCCGATCATTTGGGGAGCACCTTTACGACATCGCTATGTGCAACTCTTTGAAGAAATGGACATTCAATCCAAATGGCAATTCCCTGAACAGTGGCAGACCTTACCCACTGCACTGGAATGCCTGACCCTCGCCCGCGTCACCGAGGAAGCCTTGACCAATATCGTCAAACACAGTCAAGCCAGTCTGGTCAGTGTCACACTGCTGTTGGACAACGAAAGTATCTGCTTGAGTATCGAGGACAATGGCATCGGCTTTGATCCAAGTACGGTCCAAGCCGGACTGCATGTGGGTTTACACAGTATGCAAGTGCGGGTCAAACGTATTGGCGGTCATATTGAGATCGTGTCGCAACCCGGACACACGCTGATTCAGGTGAAGATTCGGCATTGAATCGTGCTTAAGATTAAAATCGCGAAAATCACACTTGTTTTAGCGGCACTTAATATCCGCCCCAGCACTGGCAGCACGAATTGTTAAGTTCTTTGTCGTCCGTGATTATTTTCAATCACTGATAATCGATATTAAAGGTCACGGCGGCGTAAAACTCGCCGGCTTTCACTTCGGATTCAGTTTTATAAAAGCGTGCGATCAGGTCTAATTGCGGCTGCGCCTTGTGTACAGCAGAGCTTGAACTCACCTCGACTTTTGCAGCATTAACAATGACGCTACGATCTTGCGACTTGAGTAACTGTACCCCAACGCCTTGAGCATAACCTGTGCCGACCTTATTGGCGAGCACACCGTGCTGACTAAATGCCGATACTGGCGGATAACTAAAAGCCAAAGCCACGCGCTGCGAACCTTTGGGATCTTTGGCACAGTGCAACTTGATCTGAAAAGGCTGCTCATTGGCGGTGTCGCCCAAGCCTTGTAGTTGCTGAGTGCGGATGCGACCCAAATGCACGGTCTGTGACTGACTGCCCTCATCGATTCGACAACTTGAATTGACGATCTGATTGGTCGATGCACTGATGCTGGTGGTGAGCAGCGGTCGAGAGGATGATCCAGGCGTATCAATATACAAACTAGAAAGTTTTCCAGAGGACAGCGAACCTGTGCCGGTTCGCTCATCGGTTTTAATCAGCTCAACGATAATCTCTTGATTGCTATAGTGACTCGCAGACACCGATTGACTGGTATAAGGATAGACCAATCTTAATCCGCCAAGATCATGTGTGATGCGAAGGCCGACCCCTGAAATATTGGTTTTATAAATATGTGGTTGGCCGGGACTCGGCTGACCACTCATGATCTTGCCAGAAATCTTCACCCCATCCAAACAACTTAAACTGTCCAATTGACTCTGCACCGGAAAACTTTTGCTGATGATGACTGAACCCACGGCGGCATTGGGGTCGATATTGATCATCCCCAGATCCAAATTGAGATGTTGTTCAACCCGTTTTTGATCATGCACATTGCACTGTGCCCAAAGTTCGCTACTACTGACACCCAGACCAAGCGCCATGCTCAGCGCTGCGAGATGCAAAAGTTTCATAAGCACTGTCCCTCAAGCACATGATAGCCCTGCTGGTTCTTTTTCTGAGCAGGATCAATGTGGTAGTTTAATTGGCATTGTTGTGGCTCGGCAGCATCGCCCCATTTCACCGTCAGTGTGTCGCGAAGTGATTCGGTACGGATCAAGAGTTGACTGCCTTGCGTGACCACGCCAACCTGTTCGCCTTGGGCATTTTCGATATTCGCAGCAAATGGTAGTGCTGCACCGGAGGCTTGCTTGGCTTTGATCAAGATTTGAAAGCCTTTTTTGGTCTTAAACTCGACTTTGCTGATGGCGCCAGCATAAGGCGCTAAGACCTGTAGATTGGAGTTCATCTCGACTTGATCGGTCACATTTTTTGGGTCCAATGAGATTTCATTGAGGCGATATGCAGTCACATAGGGAATCACCGCATAGCCCCAACGGTCGATTTTTAAACCGGAGGTATTTTTCACATAGGCGCCAGTGGCATCTTCGGCCTGCACCAACACCATGGTATCGGCTTGTTCAGGGCTAAAACTCAGTCCTTGGCGATGAGCCACGACAGTGCCGGTCAAATTAACCCCATATTGCTGATAGTCATGTCCAACACTGGCATTGAGGCCCGTGCGCATATACGGCGTGCGATATTGTAGCCCCGTACTCAACGAATCATGTGCATAACCAATATCACTGACTGCCGCATGAAAACTCATTTCGCGGTGATCACCACGA
>JASLIY010000289.1 GCA_030152675.1 Acinetobacter sp. | reverse complement strand
GGCTCAGTTGATCTGTAAGCGCTACGATATCCCACAAATTTCAACCGGTGATATGCTGCGTGCTGCAATTCGTGAAGGTACAGAATTGGGCTTAAAGGCTAAAACTGTAATGGAATCAGGTGGTTTAGTTTCTGATGAATTGATTATAGGCTTAGTGAAAGAGCGTATTTCTCAGCCAGATTGCGTCAACGGTTGTATCTTCGATGGCTTCCCGCGTACCATTCCGCAAGCTGAAGCGCTCGAAGCTGAAGGCATTAACATTGATCATGTGATCGAGATTGCAGTTGCTGATGAAGAGATCGTGAAACGTCTTTCTGGTCGTCGTCAACACCCTGCTTCAGGTCGTATTTATCATACAATTTACAATCCACCGAAAGTGGAAGGTAAAGATGATGAAACTGGTGAAGACTTGGTACAGCGTCCGGATGATTTGGAAGAAACGATTCGTAAACGTTTGACTTCTTATCATGCTGAAACTGAGCAGTTGGTTGGTTTTTACCAAGCGCGTGAAGCACAAGCTGAACAAGCGGCAAAATACAACAAATTAGATGGTTTACGCCCGATTGAAGATGTTCAAAAAGAATTATTTTCAATTTTAGATCAGGCTTAATGCTGGTTTAAAAACCTCGCCTAAGCTTTGACAATAAAAGAGTTCTGACGCATATTGGAACTCTTTTTTTATGTGATGTATTGAAGGAGTGTTCTCTTGCTAAAACCTGCGCTGATTGGCTTGATGGTGTTGTTTATCTTGGTGCTGGTGTATTTGATTTATCTCAGTATTCGTTTGATGCGCCGTGCCGATCAACATGCAGCATCGGAGAAACAACAGCAACGACAGATTGCCGAACAACAGGCACAGCAGTTAGCAGACCAAAGCTCGAAAAAGAAGTCTACTCAAAATAAAACAAAAAAATAGTGCTTGCGCCTGCTCTTGCTTAAGTGCTGCTGATCTTCACTGGACGTGCAGCACCAAATTCAAAGCGATCTGGCCACTGGCAGACATCTGAGACCACACATTCCGCACACTTCGGCTTGCGTGCGATACAGCAGTATCGACCATGTAAGATCAACCAATGATGTGCATCTAGCATAAATTCCTTTGGAATCACCTTCATCAGTCGGTGTTCGACTTCGAGTACGTTTTTACCCACGGCCAGCCCAGTTCGATTACCGAGCCTAAAGATATGCGTGTCTACTGCCATGGTAGGTTGCCCGAAGGCCGTGTTTAACACCACATTCGCTGTTTTACGGCCTACGCCAGGCAAGGCCTCTAAGGCCGCACGTTGATCTGGAACTTGGCTATTGTGCTGTTCGATCAGGATTTTACAGGTCTTGATGACATTTGCGGCTTTGGAATTATACAAACCAATTGTTTTTATATAAGTTTTAAGACCTTCTACGCCGAGCGCATAAATCGCTTCAGGGGTATTGGCGACTGGAAATAGGCGATCAGTGGCTTTATTGACGCTGACATCGGTGGCTTGCGCCGATAAGGTGACTGCAACCAGTAATTCAAATGGATTTGAAAAGTTTAACTCGGTGGTTGGGTGTGGACGCTGTGCTTGTAAGCGCTCAAAAAAAATCTGCACCTGTTTTTTGGTCATGTTTTTACTTGGCATGGCTTAGTGACCTTGCATTTCAATAAGTTGTTGTTGTAACTCAAGCAACAATTGTTGCTTATTGGGTTCAGGGCGAACGCTGAGCTGCTTTTCTAGTTTTTTAATCTGGGTTCGAATTTTTGCCATGGCAATCGTGCTTTGAGCATCGAGTGCTTTGGGCATGGGGTCGACGGGTGTTGGTTGCTGGAGATGGGCACCATCAAACTCAGCTTGAGCAAACTGTGCAAATAGCTGTGTATCAATGGCAGCACGAACCACAGGCCCTTTACGTGTGGCATGGCGATTTTCTTCACGCTGAATATGTGCATAGTAACGCGTGCGTAAATCTTCTTGCTCGGCGTGTTGTTGTGCGACGGTCGGGAGAGGATTGTGATCCTCGACCAAATCAATACAGTCAACAGGACAAGGTGGAATACACAATTCACAACCAGTACACAGGTCAGTCAGAATACTGTGCATCAACTTACCACTACCGATAATCGCATCTACAGGGCAGGCACTGATACATTTGGTACATCCGATACATTCATCTTCACGAATTACGGCTTTCATGCGCTGTGGGCGACCATCGGCTTGGATCGGCCAGACACTGGGCTCTGCAGTCAGTACTGTACGTTGTAATAGCTCGGCTAAGGCATCAGCCACGGGTTGACCACCTGGCACACATTTATTGGCTGCCTCACCTTCAACCATGGCCTTGGCATAAGGAAGACATCCGTCACGATGTCCACAGAGACCACATTGAGTTTGTGGGAGTAGGGCATCAACTTGCTGGATTAGGGTAGAGTTTAAAATCATGTGTCAGGAAACTATTACAGAAAAACGCCGATTGAAAGGGATGTTGCAGAGACGCAGTTTAACATAATTATGTGCTGATTTGGGGCCGAAAAATCCACTCAATTGATGCAGTTTTACTGTATAAGTGAAGTAATATGCACAGGGCTAAAATGCGATGAAATTGACAATTTAGACAGACCAGTCTTTAAAATAAATACATGAATCTAAAAGTTATTTAAAAATACATGAGAAAAAGTGTTGTAGATTGTTAACAAAAGATATTTAATACTTTGCGCCAAAACAAATCATTTTTTGTGTTACATGACCGATTTTGTGTCACCTTCTGCTGAGGATAGTGCGTTGAAATATACTAGCTTGAATGACTTTTTAAATTACGTAAAAGCAAGAGATCCAAATCAACCTGAGTTTTTGCAAGCGGTTGAAGAAGT
>JASLIY010000089.1 GCA_030152675.1 Acinetobacter sp. | reverse complement strand
TTTTGAAAAGTAAGGAGGAAACTCTCCTCACTGTGGACAAAAACGGGAAGCCTTGCTGAGAAGGCATTAGAATTATTCAAATTAAATTGATTGAAATGTGGTTTTGATGCTTAGGTTATTTTAAGTAGTGAGCTTTGTGTTTATTTATATGGGTGCTTTTGCTGTGCTTTTTAAAGCATAGGATTGAGTACGACATTTATTACTTGGGGCCAAAGCACAGTTGTTTGAGCCAAGACTCGATTAAATAAATCCTGTTTCTGCGAGCAATGCAATTCGCGACGCAAGTGCGCGAGTTCTGTGCTTGGAAAGGTTTTGCTTACTTTATAAAAAGTAAGGAGAAAAAACTCCTCACAGTAGAGCATAAAAGATAAGACTTGCCGAGATGGTATTCAATATCATTGAATTAGAAGTCAAACCCTTATTCGGCAAGTCTTAACGTTCCTCATCAAAAGTGAGTGAAATTGTTCTGATACTTTTTTAAAAAAGTATCCAAAAACCTCTTTCCCGCTGATGGTACATCCATATACCACAGCGAAAATATGGCGGCTCCCAGCCGCCAATGTCCAATACCAACGATTAAACTGATTAGAATGTGGTTTTGATGATTAGGCTATTTTAAGTGATGAGCTTGAATGTCTTATTTCTAATCTTGCTCCTGTTCTTAATCGTGCTTTTGCTAAGAAGAAAAAACTCCTCATTGCGGACAAAGACGATAAGACTTACCGAATAGATATTTCAAATATTTAAGACAAATAAGATATTTAAAATCTTAAGCAATGCTGTATCAACATTCTATTCAGCATTAACGATTCTTACCGTAAATCTTCCAAGTTTGATTATCTGCCATCGGATTTTGATAACGATCACTACGTTGTTTGCGTGGTTTCTCACGTGCATCGACAATTTCAAAATGCGGCTCGGTACTCAACACGATGCCATTATTATAAAAACGAGTACGCGTATATTCACTCTGCCCATGCTGAAATACATAGGTTCTGAGATCAATAAACTCACGATGCGCAATCAAGACTGCCGTATCATCATGATCTAACCAATGCTGCATTTTACTGATTTCTTCCGCTTCAAACTGACCACACTTATCAATTAAACTGGCAATACCACGAAAGGTTTTAGACTCTTTGGCTGGGGTTTTATTAATTCGAATCCGATCAACATGAAAAAAAAATAATGGCAGATCTAAATGACTCGGTAAATGAATTGCATCGATGACTTCATCTTGCATAAAAGGCTGATAAAGTTCCTGCGCCCGTTCAATTAATCCCAACCAAGCACGATAATACTCGGCACTTTCCGCAGCATTGGCATAATAAATTGGCAAGCCTTCAACATTGGCCAAATGCTGGGGTGGCCAAATATTTTGTCTGAGTAAAGCGATATCACTTTTTAGACTCTGAACCGCAATCGCATCTTGCATCCTGCTTCCTTGATCATTTTCTGCTTAGGCTATTTTTAGAATAAGACAAAGGTTCAGTTTGAGCAAGGCTTTGCTTATAATGGCGGAGTATTTTATTTGTGGAACGAGACATGTCTCAAAAAATTAATGCAACTGATGTTACTGATGAAGAAGCTTTAAATGCGGTTTTTTTTGAGCGCGCAGATGCTTTTATCCAACAAGCCAACGAATTTTGCCGCCCTCCCAAAGGCGTACCCGCTCAGCCAGCTGAATTACGTGGTCAGGTCAGCGCAGCCATGTTGTTCGGGACTGCCCGTTTTAATACTTGGGTCGCAGCCAATAACTTCAAAGATGCCAATGAAATGCGCGATGCCAAAGAGCAAGTCATGAGCTATGTTTTGCAGCAGTTTCAAATGATGCTCGAAGACAACTATGACGAATATTGTGAACAGTTTGAAAACTATCTACGTTTCCGTAGAAACGAAGACTTTCACACCCATAAACACGACCACGATCATGACCATCAGCACTGATCACACATAATCATCCCCTATGAACATCAAAGCCCCAAATGCGGGGCTTTTTTGGCTATATTGAAAGCTTGAGCAGTTTACAATATCGTCCCCTAGGATTACCCCGATGAGTATCAGACTAATTTCTGCCCACAATGAAAATATCGAGCAGTTAAGTGAAATTGGCCGTCAAAGTTATCAGCATCATTTTGCACACTTCTGGACGAATCTGACTGAGCTTAATGCTTACCTAGATCAAGAGTATTCAACCCATTCGATACAACAAGATTTACTTAATCCACAGCTTGAATGGTTTTTGATTAGCACCACCCAAAGTATTGGCTTGGTAAAACTCAGCTATCAGCAACCTATTCCAAATCACTCCTTAGTCGGCATATTGATTAACAAAATATATTTTCTACCGCAATTTACAGGACAAGGTTACGGTGGCCAAATTTTCAAACAGATTGAAAAAATAGCGATCAATCATGGAGATCAACATCTTTGGCTAGAAGTCCTCGCATCTAATCTACAAGCGCAAGCGTTTTACCAAAAATGCGCTATGCAATGGGTTCAGCAAATATGCTTCCAGTCTGGCTCACAACAAATTCCCCTAGATATTTTCGTTAAAGCACTTTGTTGAATACACCTGAATATGAATAAAAAATGCCAGCTTCGATGAATCGAACTGGCATTTTTTATATCACCACTATGGCACTCGGCGGGTTATCTACTGAATTAAACTAGTTCTTCGCCTGCCCGTATTGATCTGACATCACTTCAACCAATTGATCGAGTTTGACGTATTTCTTGATCGCAGCATCCACATCCGCCTTGGTCAGACGTGCCAACTCGCGATCACGAACCTGACGACTCAACATATCTTTGTTACGTTCAAGTTGACTGTTCAACATGCGATGGATAATACGATCATCTTCCAAAGCACTCACACGTTGTTTCAGAATACTGGCTTTGGCTGCCTCCAACTCTTGAGTGGTCACCCCTTTGGCCATCATATCTTTGAGGACTTTATGCACCACTTGTGACACTTGCGCAGATTTGCCCGCGCTATAATTCGCTTCAATACTCAATGCCCCAACCTCATTAAATGAATCTAGGTTGAGACTGCTGCCAAAGCCATAAACCAAGGCATTCTTTTCACGTAACTCTTGACCCAAACGTGAAGACAATTGTGAATCCCCCAGAATATAACTAAACACAATCAGCGCCGCCGCATCCGCATGATCCACACCCACAGGCAGGGTCATCAACGCTTGATAATTACCAAACTCACGTTGCTCAGCCAATACATGCTTGCTTTGCGCTGCATAGGTACGGAAGTCATTGCCTATACGCTGATAGTTCTGCTTGCCAGTCCAATTGCCAAACTCGTGCTGTAGTAGGCTTTTGATTTTTGCAGCATCAAAATCACCAGTGATCGAGACTTGGGCATGATCCATTGCAAAGAATTTTTGATAGAGCTGTTTCACTTGCTCATTTGTTGCAGCATCAATTTGTTTTTTCGCCAATTCTGGCTCGAAGTGATAACGCAAATCCCCGGCTTTGTGCACTTCAATCAAGCGCGCAATCGTCAATGCCGACACAGTTTCGGGTTCGGTATATGGACGATTGAGACTGGATAAGCTTTGCAGTTTAATCAGGTCAAATTGACTTTGTTCAAACTTGGGATTTTTCATGACGTCGATAATGTACTGGAAAAAATCAGCAAATTGCTCTTTCTTGGCCGAAACCTGAATCATCATGCCATTGCCCGAAGCTTGTGCAACCGCCAAGCCACCCGCCTCAATCGACTTGTCCGCAATATCCTGCAAACTATACTGCTCAGAGGCACGTAACATCAGATAAGCCGTTAACTCTAAAATTTCACCTTGGTTAAAGAGTGATTCTGCTGTACCAAAATTCACCTGAATACTGGCATAAGTTTTATCATCGCGTGTGTGGGTCGGGAACAAGGCGTATTGCATGCCATTGCCCAAGCTGCCACGTTGAATTTTTTTCTCCGCTGCGTTGAGTTGCTCCGTAGAACGCTTGAGGTATTGCGCCACTTCTGCTTTATATTCTTTGACATTTCTCAGCGGTTGCGGTTGCTCGATCTGATCTAAGGTTTTCGGTTTTTCAGCATCAGCCTGATATTCTAAAGCTTTCTTTTGATCTTCAGGCGTCGGCTGAATATCGCCACTGATTCGATGTTGCGGTGTTAAAAATTCTTTTAAAGTTTTATTGACTTGTTGCGGATTCAACTGCTGAACCGCAGCAATATCCATAAAGTACTGATCCCAACGCCCTTGGGTGGATACCGCATATTGACTCAAGCTCGATCCCAATGCCACGGCATCATTCAGCACACTATCCGCTTGGTTTTGAATCAAGTTTTTAACACGATTGAGCTCTACATCATTGAAGGGTACGGTCTTTTCAACGCCTGTCACCAACCCTTGGGTAACTTTTTTCTCATCATGATTCGGGGCATAGATCGCGCCCATAAACACCAGGTTAAAGTCTTGATCTAACCATGTCGATGACTGTACAGCGGTACTGGTGCCCGTTTCTACTAAGCTCGAATAAAGATGACCACTCGGTTGTAAGGTATATAAATAAGGCGCTAAAGCCAATGCAACTTTGACTTGATCATTTTTACCATTCATATAAATATTAAACTTGGCCAGATCACTGCCTTTTTGCACACTAAATTGACGTTGCTTGATCGTGGCCGAGTCCAATAATGGCACTTGAGTCTGCTCGGGAACTTTACGAGCAGCAATCGGACTAAAGTTTTGATCTATCTGTTTTAACACCGCCGCTTTATCAAACTTACCGCTCACCACCATCATGGCGTTGTTCGGTGCATACCAACTGCGATAAAAGCGATTCAGCTCCTGCATATTAATCGACTGTAGTTCACCCAAATCCCCGATCGGTAAACGGCCTAGATATTGATTACCATAGGCCGCTTTCCACATCTGATCCATCATCACCGCAAAAGGCTGATCCATACGAACTTCACGTTCACGCATGACGATGGCGATTTCGGAAGGAACAAACTTTTCTTGCAAAACCAACTTGTCCATTCGTTCAGCTTCTAAGTAAAGCACCTGATTCAGCGCCTGCTGTTCCGGCCGTACGATATTGGTGTATTGGGTCGAGTAATACCCTGTACTGGCATTGGTCATCAAAGTATGTTGATCCAGCAGACGCTGAAATTCGTCACCCTTCACATTCTTTGTACCTTTAAATGCCAAATGTTCAAGCAGATGTGCCAAGCCACCTTTGCCCTGAGGGTCATTTAAAGAACCGGTCATATAGATGGTGTTGACAAAGACTTTGCTTTCTTTTTCATTCGGCGCAAGAATAATCCGAAAACCATTATCTAATTTATATTCTTCAATATTATGTTCGGCTTTAACCAATACTGTTTGTGCGAAAGTTGATGCACTCAGCCCCAGAATGCATAGCGAAAAAGTAAGTTGTTTTAACCGCATGAACATAAACTATCCAAATATAAAAATTATTAAAAAAAGTATATTTGGATAATAAAAAACCTGAGATCAATTGAATAGTGGAGTTTTGAAAAAACACTTGAATATAAAATAAAAATTTGCTGAACGCGGGCTAAGGTTCACAACGATTGTTCAAATGACTATGCTGCCAGATTCAACTGCGCCACCATATACAGCACGGCATAACCCGAGATTTCAACCCGTTGTTCAGACTTGATCACACAGTATAAAAGCCCACCGCGTTCTGATGCTTGATAAGCAACCAACTGATTTTTATCTAGCCGATCCGCCCAAAATGGTGCCAACCCCGTATGTAAAGAGCCAGTCACGGGGTCCTCATCAATCCCAATATGCGGTGCAAAATAACGCGCCACATAATCATACTGGCTCGATGCTGCTGTGATTGCCACATCTAAACTGGCTTCGGCCGTAATCGCAGTTCGTAATTGCGTCTCACCAGCCAAACGACGGATCACCTCAAAATTCGGTTGTGCCTCACGCACATCCTGTTCACTTTCACAGACCAAGATATATGCTTGCGCATTCAGATAGACTTCGCGGATCGGACGATCGATGGCCTGATGTAGCCAATCCGGATAATCATTTAACGGAAGTGGACGGCGGATCGGAAAATCCATATGAATTTTGCCATCATCCGCTTGATCGATCACAAAGATGCCGAGATCTTGCACATGAAATTTAATCTGCTTAGATGCGGTATATTCAGCAAATAAGACAAAGGCACTGCCCAGCGTGGCATGGCCACAAAATGCCACCTCGACTTTGGGACTAAACCAACGAATTTCATAATTTTCATCATCGAGGATTTTGACAAATGCCGTTTCAGCTAGATTATTCTCAAAGGCGATTTTTTGCATTAAATCTGTGGCCAACCAATCCTTTAAAATCACCACACCTGCAGGGTTACC
>JASLIY010000195.1 GCA_030152675.1 Acinetobacter sp. | reverse complement strand
ACTCTCGGATGTGATCAAACACGGCATCAAAGAAAAATTTGCCCGACTCCGCGACATGGGCATCAAAACCGTGATGTTAACTGGGGACAACCCTTTAACCGCCGCTGCAATTGCCGCAGAAGCAGGGGTCGATGACTATATTGCAGAAGCACGGCCTGAGGACAAGTTGGACTGTATCCGCCGTGAACAAGCTGCGGGTCGGTTGGTGGCGATGGTCGGTGATGGCACCAATGATGCGCCGGCATTGGCACAGGCCGATATTGGCTTGGCGATGAACTCAGGCACCCAAGCCGCCAAAGAGGCGGGCAATATGGTGGACTTGGATTCAGATCCAACCAAGTTGTTGGCGGTGGTCGAGATCGGCAAACAGCAATTGATCACTCGTGGTGCATTAACCACATTTTCATTGGCCAACGATATTTCCAAATATTTTGCGATCTTACCGGCCTTGTTTGTGGTGGCATTGCCGCAAATGCATGTGCTGAATGTGATGCAACTCGGCAGCAGTGAAAGTGCGATTGTATCGGCATTGATTTTTAATGCCTTGATCATTCCAGCCTTGATTCCCCTGGCCTTGAGAGGGGTGAAATTTAGACCTTCAAGTTCGACCCAATTATTACGTCGCAATATGCTGATCTATGGCGTCGGCGGGGTGATTTTACCTTTTATCGCGATCAAAGCCATTGATGTGCTCATCAATGCCATGTTTCAGTTTTAGGAGCAGCATTTATGTCTCAACATCAGCAGCATTCGACTCCGATCCGTCCGCGTGTTATTCAGCAAAACGGTATGCAATTGACAGCCGCATTGGGGGGGTATCTTAGGGCGGCTTTGGGCTTGTCGGTACTGGCCTTAGTCCTGTGCGGGTTTCTGTATAGTCTGTTGGCGACAGGACTGGGGCAGTTACTGTTTCCTCAACAGGCCAATGGAAGTTTAATTGAAGTGAATCAAAAGGTTGTTGGGTCACGTTTGGTGGCACAACCTTTTGTCAGTGATCTTTACTTTCATCCAAGGCCATCCGTTTCGAATTACAACGTAATGACAATGTCAGGCAGTAACTTGGCTCAGAGCAATCCAGAATTACATAAGCAAATTCAGCAGCGCCAACAGGCCATTGCAGCAAAAGAGCAGCAAGCGATCAGCCGTATTCCAAGTGATCTGGTGACTACTTCGGGCAGTGGCATTGATCCTGATATCAGTTTAGCTGCAGCGAAGTTACAGATCCCGCGCATCGCCGCTCAGCGTCAGCTTCCTGAGGCGGTGATTGAACAATTGCTGATGCAGCAACTTCAGCAACCGACTTGGGGTATGCTTGGACAGGCACGCGTCAATGTGCTTGAACTCAATCTTGCATTGGATCATGTGAATGACTGAAAACCGTAATCGTAAAGTCGAAGCATTATTACAATTGGTCAATCGGGATCAAACCGGCCGCTTAACCTTATTTTTAGGCGCAGCGCCGGGCGTAGGGAAAACCTATGCCATGCTCGTTCGTGCGCGTGACTTGTTTCAGCAGCATCAAGATATTGTGATCGCTTATATTGAAACGCACGGTCGACCTGAAACGGAGGTTCTACTGGATCAGTTGCCGATGATCCCGCGCAAACGCATTGATTACCAAGGCCATTCTCTTGAAGAAATGGACTTAGATGCGGTATTGCAACAACGCCCTGCAATCGTGTTGGTGGATGAGTTTGCACACCAGAACGTACCGGGCAGTCGGCATGAAAAGCGTTGGCAAGATATCAACGAACTGCTAGATGCAGGGATTGATGTATTTACCACCATGAATATCCAACATCTTGAAAGTTTGAATGATATGGTGTTGCAGATCACCGGCATCCGCGTACAAGAAACGGTGCCAGATCGTATGCTGACCCGTATTCGGGATATGCGTTTGATCGACCTCCCAGTCAACGAATTGTTAGAGCGTCTGAGCCAAGGCAAGGTCTATGTGCCAGAGCAGATTCAGCATGCCTTACATGGTTTTTTTAACAGCTCCAATCTCAGTGCGCTGCGCGAATTGGCGATGCAGACCGTTGCAGACTATGTCGAGATGGATGTACGAGAGAACTTTGTGCTGCAGGGTCAGACGCCGATTCCGATGAATCATTATGTTCTGGTGTTGATCGATGATATGGATCGTGCTGAAGCGCTGGTGCGCGCTGGATGTCGACTGGCAGAAAAGCGCGTTGCCAAATGGATCGTGGTGGCATTTTCACAGCCCTTACAGTCCTCTTTGAGCATGAGCCGTTTGAGCAATGCCCAATACACGCAGCGTGATCGAGAGATTGAAGCGGCATTTAATTTGGCGCGTCAGTTGGGCGGCATGACCGAGATTTTATATGGTCAGGCACATGCCAAAACCTTGACCGCATTTGCCATTGAGCGCGGCGTCAGTACGGTGGTGTTGGCGCAGGAGCGCGCTGTGGCACGTTGGCAGTTTTGGTCGAAGCCCTTTACCCAACAGATGCTCAACACTCATCCAAGTTTTGAACTCAGTTTGGTGCCGATATTGGCAACCCCAAAAAACCGTCCAGCCTTGGCAGCTTCATCTTATCGCTTGAGTTTGAAAGAAAGTGCTTTGGTGCTGTTGACCAGTTGTGTGAGCATCATCTTGGCGCATTTGGGGGAGCGTTATTTGGGGGTCGAGGAACTGTCGGTGATTTTTATCACCGCCGTGGTATTTGTGGCTTCGAGAACGCGCATGTTGGCAGCCGTATGCTCAGCTTTGATCTTCTTTTTGGCCTATAACTATATTTTTATTACGCCGCGATTTACCCTGCAAATCTCCGCGCATCAAGGCGTGGTCACGGTGCTGGCCTTTTTGGCAGCTGCGCTGATCGCCAGTCGTTTGGCCTCACGTTTACGAGAACAGGTGGTGGCACTCAAAGCCGCCAATCGCTATAAC
>JASLIY010000345.1 GCA_030152675.1 Acinetobacter sp. | reverse complement strand
ACGAGATGATCTCAGCTTATTGTAAAGCCGCGTCACGACCCGCTTCTAATACATCAAAAAGATCATCGGCAATCGAGGTGTTAAATTGATTGTCAATTTCACGAATACAGGTTGGGCTGGTAACGTTAATTTCTGTCACATAATCACCGATCACATCGAGCCCCACAAAGACCAAGCCTTTGGCTTTTAAGAATGGCCCCACTTTTGCGGCAATGGCTTTGTCATTTTCAGTCAATGGACGTGCTTCACCCAAACCGCCAGCTGCGAGGTTACCTCGAACTTCACCATTTTGTGGAATACGTGCTAAACAATAAGGGACTGGCTCACCATTGATCATCAAAATACGTTTATCACCCGCGACAATTTCGGGGATATAGCGCTGTGCCATGATCGGCAAGCTGCCATTTTGAGTCAACATTTCGAGTGTCGAACCAATATTGATGCCACCTTGTTGAATACGGAAAATCCCCGTACCGCCCATGCCATCGAGCGGTTTAACAATCACATCGCCATGCTGCGCTAAAAATTCACGAATCAGCTGTTGCTGTGAGGTCACCAATGTTGGGACTTGCAGCTCTGGAAATTGTGTTGCAAATAACTTTTCATTGCAGTCACGCAGACTTTGTGGCTTGTTGATAATCCATGCCCCTTCGCGCTCTGCCTGCTCCAAAATATAAGTGCTATACACAAAGTTCATATCGAAAGGAGGGTCTTTACGCATCAACACCACATCAAAAGATGCGATCGATTGTTTTTCTTGCTCACCCAATGTGTAATATTGTTCGCTGTTTTCAAAGACTTCGAGCTTTGAAATCAAACCAAATGCTTTGCCCTGATCGATATATAAGTCTTGTTGCAAGGCATAACCGAGTTCATGCCCACGGCGCGCGGCTGCCCAGAGCATCGCCATTGTTGAATCTTTTTTCAGATTGACGTTTTCGATAGGATCCATCACAACCAGTACGCGCATATTTAAGCTCTACTTCATTTTTTTTAAATCTAATTCAGTATAGCGGAGATTTTTAACAGTTTTGCTCAAATTTGGAAAATCTTCAGCATATGCATGGATCAAAATATTGAGTAGCGTAAGCGAACGATTGATTTCATCGCTCGACTAGGAGGGATGAGCAGGTTGAGTACAACGGAGCACTTGGCTTGGATCTCGAGGAAGATCGAGTTTAATCCGCAACGTCGGGATATGCGCATGCGGCTGCAAAATCAAAAACTCCGCAAGGACTTCAATCGGACGACCGATTTGAAAATCAGTGTGTTGTAGGCTTTGACAAAGTTTCGCAGCATATTTCAGTTCTAAATCAGCCAAACTCAAATCACCGAGCACAACTTTAACGCGATCTGATTGCTGTATCTGATCGGCTTCGCGTAAGAGCATGACTTTTTTATAATAAGGCTGTGTGGCTGCTTTCCACATAAAAAGATTGATGAGCTTTTTTTGAATGGGTTTCGTAGTCAACAATAAGATGGCAAATTCTTGATCACCCTCAAATTGATAAGGATGTTGTCTAAAATATAAATCACGTTCTAACTGATAGCGATGCCATCGACGTTGATCAACATGACGTACGATCCAAAAGCCAAATACGAGCAGGATGAAAATTATAATAAAAAACAACATGAGCATGAGCGTCCAGCACAAGCAACAACATGAATGAAGAAACCGCAGGGGTGAAGCCCAAGAGGGGGACCTCTGCCCCCCTCTTGTTCGTTGTATCCGTTATTGTTATTCGATGCCGTATTTAACACGATAAGACTGCATTTTTGCCAATGCGGCTTGATCGCCTGTTTGCTCCAAATACTGCATCAAATCTTGCATGGTAATCAATGCATGCACCGGAATTTCAAGTTCCTTCTGGACTTCTTGAATTGCGGAAAGTTCACCTTGACCACGTTCTTGACGATCCAAGGCCACCAAAACACCAGCAATGGTTGCACCAGCATTTTTAAGGATATTCACGACTTCACGAATCGCAGTACCTGCCGTGATGACATCATCAATGATCCACACTTTTTTACCTTCCACGGCTGCGCCAACCAACACACCGCCTTCACCATGATCTTTGGCTTCTTTACGGTTAAAGCCCCATGGCACGCTTTGATCATAGACTTGTGAAAGTGCTACAGCCGTGGCTGCAACAAAAGGAATGCCTTTATACGCTGGGCCAAAAATGACTTCCACGTTGTTACATTGTGTTAATTTACCTGCATACCCTTGAGCTAAAAGGGATAATGCCTCACCATCATTGAGTAAACCAGCATTAAAGAAGTATGGACTGACCCGTCCTGACTTTAAAGTAAACTCACCAAATTTCAGCACGCCTCGTGATAAAGCGAGTTCAATAAATGCGTGCGGGTTAAACTGAGCTGGTGATGTCATGGGGTGCTCCAAAATTCATACATGAGGTTATGACTGCGCATGATACCAAAGAGTAGCTATTCGAGTGATCAAAAAATTTTAAGAGTCGTTTCGATTAACGTCAATGGATTACGTTCTTCCGTCAGCAAAGGACTGTTGGAGTGGTTAGAGAAGTCCGAAGCCGATGTGGTGTGCATGCAAGAAAGCCGAATCACCCACGTGCAATGGACCGACAAATTCAAACCGGAGGGTTGGCACACACACTTATTTCCAGCCGAACGTCCAGGGTATGCAGGTACTGCCATCTACAGTCGTCTTCCCTTTGTCTCGGTCAAAGATGGCTTAGG
>JASLIY010000140.1 GCA_030152675.1 Acinetobacter sp. | reverse complement strand
GCCAATGGAATCACACCCGAGCAATTAATCGCGCAAGTTCAACAACAACATGAACGTGATTTCTCTAACTTTGGGATTGAGTTTGATCACTATGATTCTACCCATAGCGACACCAACCAAGCCCGTGCTGCTGAAATCTATCTCAAAAACCGTGACGCGGGTCATATTGCGGTACGCCCAGTTAATCAATTGTTTGATCCTGAAAAAGGCATGTTCTTGTCAGATCGCTTTATCAAGGGTGATTGCCCTAAATGTAAGGCAGAAGATCAATACGGCGATGCCTGTGAAGTTTGCGGCACCACCTATAATGCCACGGAGTTGCTCAATCCACGTTCGACCTTGAGCGGTGCAACACCGGTTGAAAAGTCATCTGATCATTACTTCTTTAAACTGCCAGATTTCTCAGAATACTTACAAAAATGGACCCGTGACGAAGGCCGCCTTCCAATATCGATTGCCAATAAATTAGATGAATGGTTTGATGCAGGTTTATCTGATTGGGATATTTCCCGTGATGCGCCATATTTCGGCTTTGAAATTCCAGACGCACCGAACAAATACTTTTATGTGTGGGTTGATGCACCGATCGGCTATATGTCGAGCTTTGAAAACTATATTAAAACCAAACGCCCAGACTTGAGCTTTGACGACTACTGGAAAAAAGACAGTCAAAATGAGGTGTATCACTTCATTGGTAAAGATATCGTCTATTTCCACGCGCTGTTCTGGCCAGCAATGCTTGAAGGTGCCAATTACCGCACCCCAACCGGTTTATTTGTAAATGGTTTCTTGACCGTAAATGGTCAGAAGATGTCAAAATCTCGCGGCACCTTCATTAAAGCCGAAACCTATGCAGAGCACTTAAACCCTGAGCAATTGCGTTATTACTTCGCCTCGAAGCTCTCTGATAAAGTTGAAGATTCGGATCTGAATCTCGAAGACTTTGTGCAAAAAGTGAATTCTGACTTGGTGGGTAAAGTGGTCAACATCGCCAGTCGTTGTGCCAAATTTATCAACAAAGACTTTAACAATACGTTATCTGCAAATTGCGCTGAACCTGAACTGCTACAAAGCTTTATTGATGCGGGTGAGCAGATCATCAAGTCGTATGAAAGCCGTGAGTTCTCCTCGGCGATCCGTGACATCATGGCCTTGGCAGACAAAGCCAACCAATATATCGATGAGAAAAAACCGTGGGCATTGGCAAAACTGGAAGGCCAAGAACAGTACGTCCATGAGGTCTGTTCGGTGGGGATCAACTTATTCCGTCAATTGGCAGTGTACTTAGCACCAGTATTGCCGAACTTGGCACAACAGGTTCAAGCCTTCTTGCAGCTCGAAAGTTTCGACTTTGCTTCACGTCAACACATCTTGATCAATCATCAGATTGCACAGTTCCAACCGCTGATGCAACGTGTCGATAAATCCAAAGTTGAAGCCATGGTCGATGCCTCTAAGGAATCTTTGGCAAAAACTGAAGAAGCGCCTGTAGTCGCAAAGAAAAAAGCCAAGGCTGCTGAAAAACCGGCTGCAACGCCAAGCAGTACTGAGCAGAGCATCATCGGTATCGAAGACTTCTTGAAAATCGATCTCCGTGTCGCCAAGGTCTTGGCTGCTGCAACAGTCGATGGTTCAGATAAGCTGCTACAACTTACGCTTGATGTGGGCGAAGCTGAACCCCGCAATGTGTTTAGTGGTATCCGTAGTCAATATGCGCCAGAAGATTTACAAGACAAATTGGTGGTGATGGTGGCCAATCTGGCCCCCCGCAAAATGCGTTTTGGCATCTCAAATGGTATGGTCTTGGCCGCTGGAAATGGCGAAGGAATCTGCATCATTTCACCAGACACTGGCGCTCAACCAGGTGATAAAGTCAGTTAAAACTTAGACACTTAGAACAAGCCCTGCTATATTTAGTGGGGCTTTTTTATGCATAGCATCATCATGATCCGAACTGTTTTTTTCATCCTCGCTCTCAGCTTAAGCCTATTTAAACTGGCGCATGCCGACCAGAAAATCGATCTTTACTCAACACCCGTCAATGCAGCTGCACAGCAGATGTTGGATGTGGTCGCTGGACTCTATCTTGATCCTACCGAAATTCAAGCCTCTACACAGCTCTCCCCAAACTTTAAAAAATACTTGATCGAAAATGATGAAACTAAGATCAAACACTATTTGGATCAGGAGCTCGATCACTATCTGCTGCAACTGAGAAAGCTTTCTCAACAGGGCGATCAAACGGCGATGATTGCGTTATTTGATTGGCTCAGAATGAATAATCAGTTTGATTTACTGAGTGAAACCGATGTCGATGAAATGGAAATGTTATCTGAGCATGGCAATCCACAGGCCAGTTATCATTTGGCGCTGTTATTTCAAGGTGAAGCGGAATATTTACCTTTGCTTGAAAAAGCTGGACGACAAGGATCTCTTCAGGCTCAAATGAGTTTGGCCGATGAATATAGCTTCCGCCTCCCCGTCGAACAACAAGATCCCCAAAAAGCAGAATATTGGTCGGAACAGGCATCAAACAATGCTGGGCTTGAAAAATATAAACAACTCGTCTGCCAAATGGCGAATTGTGACTTACCCACATGGGAAGCTTATGATTTTGGTGAGGATGCTTTAGAACAGCTGAATCTGCCCGAATAAGCTGAGTCGTGCATCGCTTGAACAGGCATCCGACCGCCATTTAAAATTAACCACTCAAGTTAAACTACATTTTTTTACACCTAAAAAATCAAAAAATAACTACCCTCGTGCGTTGAAGTTAATTTTAATTGATTGGGAATATTATCTTATGTCTATGATTTTTAATTCTTCAAAGCTGTATTTAAAACCGATTGTGTTCGGTACATTCCTACTCTCGGTGGGGCTTTATACTGCATCTCGTCTCAAAGCAGAACCCCTTCCTACCGTCAATAAAATACAGCTCGATCAGTATCTCGGGACTTGGTATGAGATCGCAAGAAAGCCCTTATATTTTCAAAAAAAGTGCGATCATAATGTCACGGCGACCTATAGCTTAAATGATCGCGGTAATATCCAAGTCGATAATCGCTGCTATACAAAAACAGGGGTTTTAAAACAAGCCATCGGGGAAGCCTTTGTAAAAAATCCGCCGAAAAATACCCAACTCAAAGTCAGTTTCTTGCCCAAAATTATTCGTTGGCTGCCGATCGGTCGTGGAGATTATTGGATTTTAAAAATAGATCCAAACTATGAAACAGTTTTAGTCGGTGGGCCCAATCTAAAACAACTGTGGGTGCTATCGCGTTCTCAACAGCCTGATGAGGCCGTTATTCAAGACTATTTAAACTATGCTGCAACACTTGGTTATGATCTCAGCGATCTGATTCATACCCAACATATCGCCAAATAATCAGTGCAAACTCGGTTTATAATCGCAGCTTGAATCATACTCTGCGCTCGATGATCATCATCTCTGCGCTGAGCATATTTATTGTCTCACTCCACTGATTTAAAAATGGCGCATATTCATGCAATTGATTTGGTTTAGAAATGACTTACGCACACTCGACCATACTGCACTGTGGTCTGCCACACAGGCAGGGCCTTGTATTGCCTATGTGGTCATCTCGCTCGAACAGTGGCGATTACATGACGATGCGCCAGTTAAAATAGATTTTTATCTCCGACAACTGCAACTGCTCAAACAAAAACTCAATGCCTTGAATATCCCGCTTATCGTGCAACAGATTGGACGATGGAAAGATATTGCACCAGCGTTGTTAAAACTCACGCAGGAACTCAATATCACCACTGTTCATGCCAATATCGAATTGGGCAGCCATGAATTAAAACGCGATGCACAGGTTCAACAGCGCTTAGAAAAGAATAATATTCGAGTCGAGTTTTATCATGACCGTAGTTTATTTCCAGTGGGGAGTATCCGTAATAAAACTGATCGGCCTTATCAAGTCTTTGGGGCATTTAAAAAATACAGTTATGAACAACTGAGTATCAGTTTACCGGGCTGTTATCCAGCGATTGAGCAACAAGCCAGCCTTCCGCAGCATCCGCTATTTGAAACGGCAGAGATACCAATAGACGCGTTTTATCATACCGATCAAGAGCGCATCCCCAATACACAGTGGCCTGTGGGAGAAGACTACGCATTAACGCGTTTAGATCAGTTTATTGAAGATCAGCTCGCAGATTATGAAACACAAAGGGACTGGCCCAATATCGAAGGCACAAGTCAAATTTCACCGTATTTAAATATTGGGATCTTATCCATTCGTCAATGCATACAAGCATTATTTCGTGAGCAGCAGGGATATTTTCATATCAGTCATGCCAGTCAGCAAACATGGTTAGATGAACTGTTATGGCGTGAGTTTTATCAGCATGTGTTATTTGACTTTCCACGTGTTTCTCAACACCAACCTTTTAAACTCAATACCCAACAGATCGCTTGGCGACATGCGCCTGAGGATTTAGTTGCATGGCAGCAAGGTCGCACCGGTATCCCGATCGTGGATGCTGGTATGCGCCAGTTATTGGCAACTGGTTGGATGCATAATCGCGTGCGCATGATCACGGCGATGTTTCTGGCTAAAAACTTACTGATTGATTGGCGTTTGGGTGAGCAATGGTTTATGCAGCATCTGATCGATGGTGATTTGGCGGCCAATAATGGCGGTTGGCAATGGTGTGCCTCGACAGGCACCGATGCTGTACCCTATTTTCGAATTTTTAATCCCATCACCCAATCAACGCGCTTTGATCCTCAGGGGGATTATATTCGGCGCTGGGTACCCGAGTTAGCACAACTAGATCATAAAACCATCCACGATCCCTATACCAAACATCCAGATTTGGATTTAAACTACCCTCGACCAATCGTAGATCTCAAGCACTCTAGAGCACGTGCATTACAGGCATTTAAAACTGCGGGGCAATGAGAAATAAATAAAACGCATCATCAGCCCCGAACAACGAGAGTTAAAAGAATTAAAATGAAACAACTCCACAATAATATCTATCCCTTCCATGGCCCATGGATCGCAACGCTCATTATCGTCTTGTCTGGACATTATCAAATTATAATATTTGAGCCTTTGCGCTTTCTCTCAGGCTTGTTTAACCCAATCATCATGGCTGGCATGTTGTTATTTACCGTGGTTGCCATGATGTTGGGTTATCTGATCGGAACACTACCGACATTGCTCACTGGGCATCTATTTAACAAAATCATCAATAAAAACTTGCCCAACTGTAGTCAGTTTCAATTTCTGCGTACTGGTTTTATGGTTTCATTGGTTTGGCTGATTCCAATATGCATGCTTGTATTGAATCAACCGGAGTTGTGGCGCTTGGCTTTGATTGCATTTATCGTGATCGCAATCACCTCGATCCTATGCGCTGAGATCAGTTGGGAGCATTATTGCCGTTCAAGAGAAATATGAAACAGGCGTTTAGATATTTCCCCTCGGCCAGTCCTGCCGCCAATATCCGA